>CAZCOC010000185.1:0-3181 GCA_964500075.1 uncultured Salinibacterium sp. | reverse complement strand
CGCGGGTATCGCTCGCGGTGCGCTCCTATGCGGATGCCGCGGCTGCCGGCCTCGCAGAAACCTGGCGCACCGGCATCCGCTCGACCGCCGAGCGTGGAATCGCAGCGCTCCCCGACCAACTCGACCTCGCCATCGCTCGCACGGCGCTGCCAGCCAAGGGCTCATGGTGGTGGGTGATCTTCACGATCCTGCAGTGGGTCGTGCTGGTGGCCGGCCTCGTCGGCGTCGGCTGGCTCCTTGCCGCAGCCCTGCTGCCAACTATCGGGATGCCGCGGCTCGAGATCCCGACAATCGAAGGCTGGGCCGTTCCGACCCTGCTCATCGCGGCTGCGGTGTTGGGCGGAATCCTGCTCGGCCTGCTCGCAGCCGTGCTCGGCACGATCACGGCGGCGTCGCGCCGCCGCCGCTCGCGCAAGCTTCTGCTCGCGGCCGTTGGTGACGTTGTTCAGCAGTCGGTCGTTGCCCCGATCGCCGCCGACCTCGACCGCGCCAAGCAATTCGCCTCGGCGCTGGCGATCGCCAAGGCGGGTTAGCTACCGATCGATGACGTGGATCGCGATACCTGGGAGGTCGAGCTTTGCCCAGGCGGTATCGGCAGTAACCGCGATGCCGGTCATTGCATCGGCGAGGGCGAGACACGATCGATCGCCAAGCGAGAGCCCATTGTGGCGCGTGAGAGGCCACAGGGAAGCCGTCTCGGCGGACAGCTTAAGGTCAAACGGCACTACATGAATGTCGAACCCACTGATCAGTGTGGCCGCATTCTCGACCGATCCTCCGAGTTGGGCGAACTTCTGAAGTACTTCTGAATGGTTGACCGCACTCATTAGTGAACCGTTGAAGAACCTCAGGAGTTTCTCGCTTCCCGGTTCGGCCTTCATGACGGCAACCAATACCGAAGCATCAAGTACGTACATGGCTACTGCGTGGCCGCATTCTCTTCTTTTCGGGCCTCGGCTTGCCGGTCGACGAGGAAGTCATGAAGCACGTCAGCCCCTGGAGTGATCAGGCCTTGCGCGTATTCCTGAAATCGGCGCAATGCCGTCAACTGGTCGAAAACAACGATCTGACCGTCCTGCACTGCAAACGTCAGGACCGTGCCTTCCGCCCAGTTCAACGCTTTTCGAACGGGTGCCGGCACTACCACTCGGCCGTGTGGGCCTATCGTTGCCCGGTACTCACCAAGTGACGTACTTACAGTCAATGTCATTGCAGCAGTCTACGACACTTGTTTCAAAAGTGACACATATAACCCACACATACGACAAAGGCCGCCCCGAGGGACGGCCTTCACGTGAAGCAGCTGAGCGCTAGTTTCGCGCGATCGCGAACATGCGGAGCAGTTCGAGATAGAGCCAGATGACGGTGACCATGATGCCGAACGCGCCGGTCCAGCCGTACTTGGCCGGAGCCTTGTTGCGGGCGCCCTGCTGAATGAAGTCGAAGTCGAGCACGAGCGAGTATGCCGCGAGCAGCACCACGAACACGCCGAGGATGACGCCGAGCGGGATACCGAAGATCTCGACGCTGCCGCGCAGACCCCACGGGTTGCCGCCAGCGCCGCCGAAGATCATGATGCCGAGGTTGACGAGCGAGAACACCGCGTAGCCGACCATGGCAATCAGGAAGATCTTGGTGGCCTTCTTCGAAGCGCGAATCTTGCCGCTGGCGAACAGGGCAAGCGTGACCCCGACCACGACGAACGTGGCGAGCACGGCCTGAACGACCACGCCAGGGAACTGGGTCTCGTAGAACGACGAGATACCACCGACAAAGACACCTTGCGCTGCCGAGTAGGCCAGCACGAGAACGGGCGATGGCTCCTTCTTGAAGATGTTGATCAGTGCCAACACAAAACCGATGATGCCTGCGCCGATCCAGAGTAATGGCAGGGTCGAGGCGGTGACCCAACCGATGCCGGCACCGATCAGCAAGACGGCGAATGCACCGACCGTCTTGGCGATCGTGTTCTCAACCGTCATTACAGCACCGCCAGATGGGGTGGATGCCCGGTTGTAGACCTCATCGATCTGCTGAGCGGATAGGTCTTGCGCGGCGGCGATGCCACCTTGGGCGAAGGCTGGGCTACGCGAGAACGCGGGGTTGTTGAGTGCCATGATTCCTCTGTGTTGGGGAAGGATGTGTTTGGGTAAGGATTTCCCAACAATCTACCGAAGAACGCTGAGAAATGGCAGCAGATTACGTATCAAACCGGTCGGTGGCGCATCAGCGAAGCGGAACGGCACCTCGTAGCCTTGAAGGATGCCCACGAGTTCGCGACCATTCGACCGACCCAGGCCCATGGTGATTGGGCATCGCGGGGCAAGCGGTTACCGACCTGAGCACAGTCGAGCCGCCTACGAACTCGCCTTCGCGCTCGGGGTCGATGCGGTGGAGCCGGACTTGGTGGCGAGCAAAGACGGTGTGCTCGTCATCCGCCATGAGAACGAGATTTCCGGTACGACGGATGTCGCAGCGCGCCCCGAGTTCGCCGGTAAGCGCACCACAAAGCGCGTCGATCGCACTACCGTCACCGGCTGGTTCACCGAGGACTTCACCTGGCAGGAGCTCTCGACGCTGCGCGTGGTCGAGCGGCTCCCCGAGGTGCGCCACACTTCGGCGTCGTTCGACGCAAGCCAGCCAATGCTGCGGCTCAGCGATCTGCTCGACCTCATTGATGCCCAGCCGCGGCCGATCATCCTCGTGGCTGAGATTAAGCACCCGACCTACTTCGCCTCGATTGGCCTGCCGCTCGACGAGTTGTTCGCGCGGGAGATCGCGGGTTGGGCGCGAGACGACAATCTGATCGTTGAGTCGTTCGAGCAGTCGGTGCTCTGGCGCATTCGACACCGTGGCATCCCGGGTCGATTGGTTCTTCTTGCGGAGGCAACCGGCGCACCGCCCGATCTGGTGGCCGAGTTCGGCGATGCCGCGCTGACCTATCAGGAACACCTCACCGATGCCGGCTTGGCACAACTCGCCGCCAGCGGGATCGACGGCATCAGCGTCGACAAACACATGCTCATGACGACGGATGCCGCTGGCAGCCCGATCGCCGCCCCGTCTGTCGTCGAGCGCGCTCACGCCGTCGGCCTCACGGTGTTCTGCTGGACGCTGCGCACCGAGAACCGCTTTCTCGCTCCCGGGTTCCGTCGCGGAAACTCCCCGAGCGAGTTCGGGG
>CAZCOC010000184.1:0-3204 GCA_964500075.1 uncultured Salinibacterium sp. | reverse complement strand
TCACGCAATCCTTTGGTTCGCCTGAACTGGATGCGGCGGTGCTGATGCTACCGATCGTCGGGTTTCTGCCGGCATCTGATCCACGTGTGCTCGCCACAGTGGACGCCATCATCGAGCGGCTCACGGATGCTCGAGGGCTGGTCTATCGGTACCAAACTGACACCGGTGTCGACGGGCTGAACGGCAACGAGGGCACCTTTCTGCTCTGCACATTCTGGCTCGCCCAGGTTCTCGCCGCCAGCGGTCGGAGCAGTGAGGCCCGCGACGTCTTCGAGAGAGCCGTGAGCTACGTCAACGACGTCGGCCTGCTCGCCGAGGAGATCGACTCGCAAACCGGCGAACAGTTGGGCAACTTTCCCCAGGCATTCAGCCACGTCGGCCTGATCAATGCCGCGTGGGCCATCCATCAGGCTGAGCGCGGCTAGATCATGACGGGGGGCTCCTTTCGAACCCTGACCGGACTCGTGGTGCCTGCCATCACGACCGAGCAGATGAGAGAAGTCGACCGGATTGCCGTCGAGGAGGTGGGACTGAACCTCTACCAGATGATGGAGAACGCCGGCAGGAACCTCGCCTCGCTGTCTGTCGAGCTGTTGGGAGACCGATGGCCTTCGGCACCGGTCGTCGTGCTGGCAGGAACCGGAGGTAATGGGGGCGGGGGAATCTGCGCAGCCCGCCACCTAGCCAACCACGGTGGCAATGTCACCCTAGTAGTCTCGGACCTCACACGGTTGAGAGGCGTACCCTCCGAGCAGCTCACGGTCTACCGTGCAACCGGCGGGCGGCTGGCGAACGTCCGTGACCTTGGCGGGCTGGACGCCGAGTTGGTGGTCGACGCAGTGCTGGGCTACGGCATCGGCGGCGCCCCCCACGGTGCGGCCGCCGAACTGATCAGATGGATATCGAGTCGAACCGGCTCGGTGATCTCCCTCGATGTCCCATCCGGAGTCGACTCCACAACCGGAACCGTCGCGGGGGATTTCGTACGCCCGACCAACACGATGACCCTTGCCGTTCCCAAGACCGGCCTGGACACTGGCACCGTCGGGGTGCTCTGGCTGGCGGACATTGGGATTCCTCGAGAGGTCTACCAGCGCGTCGGGGTACAACTGCCGGACGGGCTTTTCACCCCCGGATATCGGGTGCGATTGGTCTGCGATGCCGCTGACGGAGCTCGGATTCACTTGCCCCGCCAGTGATTCATTCCCCAGAAGTGTGTCTAAGTAGCTGCGTCTCGCACGCTGCAGATCAATGTTCGGCTGACGAACTCTTGGAACTGGTCTCCTCGAACTCAGCGGACTCTTGTGCGCCCGCCTTCGCACCCCGCGGGGCGATGGCGATCGCCGCCCCTATCAGAGCGCCAGCCACGATCACGGCGATCAGCTCAGCGATCGGCGACACGGTTGGGCTAAACGACGGTCCCTGAGCCCGGCCCGTAGTGTTGATGATGATCGCGGCGGCAATCGTAATGATCAGCCCGACACCGACAACCGCGATTGTGCCCGCCCATCGCAGCCGACCGGATCTCGTCATACGCACCGCCGCTGGGGCCGCAATAGCCGCAACGAGCGGCGACAGGTGGTAGTTCGTCGTGGGGTTTAGCGCCGCCAGAGTTGTCCACAGAACTGCAAAGCCGAGCGACCAGAGACCCCCGATGAGTACCGGGTGAAACTTGCTGGTGCTCATGCGCGCACCTCCACTTATCCCGTCCATTTCGACAGAATCGCGAGACCGTCAAGATCGATCAGAACGATCCGCCCGCGGGCTTGGCGGATGAGGCCACGGGAGGCCAGATCGGCCATCGACTTGCTGGTCGATTCACGGGTGGCGCCGAGCAGGCCGGCCACTTGGTCATGGGTCAGTCGGATGGTTATCTGTCCTAGGCGTGACGCCCGCTGCGATCCGGCGAGACGCACGAGGGTGCTTGAGGCACGAGCGATAAGTGGCCGCAGGGCCAAGTCCGTGAGTCGTTCCTCCAGCCGAGCCACCTGCTCGCCCAGATAGCGCGAGACGCGGATCGCGATGCGCGGGTCAGAGAGCATGTGCCGCTCGACTTCTTGCACGCTGAGCTGACAGATCTGGGTTTCCTCGATCGCTTCCGCGTAGTTGTCATACATGCGTTGGCCGACAAGCATCATCTCGCCGAACACTGCGCCGGGCTCGAGAATGGCCATCGTTAACGCCTTGCCATCCTCGGTCACTCGGAAAACACGCACCCGGCCCTTCTTCAAGATGAATAGGGCTGTGACCGGTTGGCTCTGGCTGAACACGATCTCGCCGTTGTGGAAGGTTCGGGCCGGTGCCATGCGATCGAACGCGGCGATCTCGTCTGCGGACAGATCGGCGAACAGATACACCTCGCTCAGGCAGCTAAATGGTTCTGGGTTGCTCGCCTGCAAGGGGTTCGTCTCCCGCACGTCTGGCGACCATGGACGTCGGTCACCGGTTGGTGCCGACACCACCTCCATGGCGCATTCTTCTATCATCGACGGTGCTTGAGGATTCTCACAGCGACGGCACCAAGGATAGCGCCGTAAATGAGGTGGCCCATGAGCGCGAATAGGGCAGTGGCGTCGATCGTGAAGAGCGGCATGCCGAGCATCAGCGGCATGACCATCAAGGGCCCGAGGACCCACCAGATCGCCCCGTAGCCCAATCCGACGACGATGCCGCGGGGATAGCTGGTGAGCAACAGGTTGCCGAAGATCACGGTGAGACCGAGGCCGATCATGATCGACATGAGCATGTGGATGCCGAAACCGATCACCAGTGAGTTCGAGCCCACCATCGAGGCGATCGTGGAGAGCATCCCCATCATCGCCATGAGGATGCCGAACATCACACCGCCGGCAATGCCACCGACCAGACCGGCGAGAGTTCGTCGGCCGAGAGTCGTGCCAGCGCGCGTGCGCGGAGGGGCGAGAGTGGAAGTTGTCATGAGAAGTTCCTTTCCGTGAAGTGTTGCGATGCTCGACGGTATTGCGCGCCGTAACGGCGCGTCTGCGACCTGGGACACACAGCGCGAGTTGGGAAATCGCCGCGGCGGCCGCAACGATGTGCCCGCCGCGAACCGCGCTCATCTCGCTCAATCAAGCGGCCACGGGATGGAGCCTGCGGGCACTCTTGGCGCTACAGCCCTCTAGCCCATCCGTTTCGACAGAGTCGCGAGACCGTCAAGATCGATGAGGATGATGCGTCCGCGCG
>CAZCOC010000183.1:0-3259 GCA_964500075.1 uncultured Salinibacterium sp. | reverse complement strand
GCTATGTGACTGTCGGCGGCCAAACCCGGCGCGTGCTGAGCATCGGCCTTTCCCGAGAGCGCACGCTTAAGAACACCGGCAAGACCGTCGCCCTCGTCATGTTGAAACCGAACGCCGACAACCAGCGGCTGCTCGAGCTCGTCGGCTCGGGCGCGCTCTCCGCGCGCATTGACAGCGTCTGGCCGCTCGCCGAGACGCGACAGGCGATGGAGCGATTCGCTTCGGGAGAGCACCGCGGCAAGATTGTTATCAGCGCGCAACGAAGGCGGGCCGCGCACTCGCCTAACCCAAGCACCTAGACCCAGCTTCCCCGCACCCACTACCCTCAACTCATGGCATTCTTCGGGTGGCGCAAGAGCGCCTGGCAAGCTGCCGACTGGACTCCAGTCGCGATCCACATTATCGAGGCCGAGCGGCCCTATGTAGACGGCGACTCGCCCCAGCTTTCTTACACCAAGTACAGCTTCGTACTCGAGGTGCGAAAGCCCGGAGCGGAGCCGTATCGCGTCGAGCATGTCGAGAAGGTCTCCAGGAAGATCACCGCGCCCGGTTTCTCGAGGGACGAGAAGATTCCGAACGGCATGGATGTCTCCGGCTGGGTGCGCATCGATGACCCGATGAAGGTAACGATCGACTGGACGAGCTACAAATCCAGCCCGGAGTCAGCGGCGGCGTTTGCCGATGCGAGCCAGGTCGAATACGACCTGGCGTATGCCCGGACGGTCGTCGCCAAAGCGAAGCCCGCGTTGCAGGAACAGTTAAGGTCGAGCTCGTGGTTGGCAGTGTCGTCGCTCGCAAAGGTTGTGGCAGACGGTCAACTGTCCCGCGATGAATGGGAGCAGATGGCGCAGTCTGACCTGCGCAAAACCCTGATCACGGCCGAGCAGTACGCCGAAGCCGCGGCTATCGCGGACGGCGCGCACTAGCACCCCACTAATAGCGGTGGTCGCTCGCTACACCAACTCCACCGGCGCACCGTATGCCGCCACAAGCTCGTCGGCCGTGAGAAGCACGACACCTTCTGCCCGCGCCTGCGCGACCATGATGCGGTCGAACGGATCCTTGTGCAGGGGAGCGAGGTCGGCGACCGCGAGCGCGTGGTCGCTCGTGATCGGCAACTCGGATGCGCCGTTGGTGAGCAGTCCGCGGCGCAGGAGCCGAGCATCCACTGAGAAGTCTGAGCGACCGAGCGCCGACTTGACCGTAACCTCCCAGATGGCGGCCGAGCTGAAAAGAAAATCGTGCGAGCTGTCGGTGAGCAAGTCGCGCGCCGCATCGCCCAATCGATCAGAGTCGGCGGCTGCCCACAGGATGAGTTGCGTGTCGAGCAGGTAGATCACGGGGTGGCGGTGCCGTCGAACTGCGCAGCGAGTTCGGTTTCACCCATTCGGTCGAAGTCTTCTGGAACGCTTACGCGACCCGCGAGAAAGCCCACTAGGCTGCGCGGTCGGTCGGGTTGCACGTCAAGCGGCACCAGGCGAGCCACGGGAGATCCAGCTTTTGCGATGACAACCGACTCGCCTTCGGCGACCGAGTCGATGAGCCGCGAGAAGTGGGTCTTAGCATCGTGGATATTGACGGACTTCATGGTTTCAGGGTACTGGACTTAGCAGAATTAGTCCACCCATAGGACAGTCCCGAGGACGCGGCACACCCGCCGAAGCAGAGGCTTCGCAGCGTACCCTGATCGCGGAGGCACACCCATGCTCACACTCTTCCGCCGGTTCTTCATCGAGGGCACCGTCATCCTCGGGCTCCTCGCGATCACCGTCGCCGTCAGCGCCGCCCTCAACTCCTCGAACTGGTTCTGGCTCGGCGTTCCACTCGCCTGGCTGCCGGTGCTCGGTTACTTCGGATACCTTCTGCTGGCCCGCCCCTCAACTCACACTCGCAACCTATGGCCGCTCTACGTCATCGCCCTCGCGGGCGTAGTGGTGAGCACACCGGCGGGCATCGCGGCCGTGGCGCTCGCGTTCGCCGGGCTCGGCGGCATCCTGCTCTACAGCTACGTGTATTCGCGCCAGCACGTGCCGTCGAGCCGCATCCGAGTTGACGAACCGCTCCCCGCCTTCCCCCTCCAGCGCACGGATGGCACGGCCACCTCGAGCACAGAACTCACCGATCGCCCGCACGTCATCATGTTCTATCGCGGCAACTGGTGCCCGTTCTGCATGGTGCAGGTGCGCGAACTCGCCGAGCAGTACCGCGAACTCGAGCGGCGCGGCGTTGGGGTTGCCCTCATCAGCGCTCAACGCGCGAGAGACACGGTCGAGCTCGCGGCGGAATTCGACATCCCAATGCAGTTCTTCATCGATGTCGACGGAGCTGCCGCTCGCGCCCTCGACCTTGTGCAGGTCGGCGGCGTGCCCGCGATCTACTCGGCCGGCACCAATGGCGACACGACGGTTCCGACGGTTGTGATTACGGATGCCCGTGGCACAGTGCTCTGGGTCGACAGTTCTGACAACCACCGCATCCGCCCCGAGCCGACCGCGTTCCTCGAGGTGCTGGACCGCGCGGGCATCACCGCCTGAGCGACGCGCGACGACTCATCTGTCTGAAACCCAACGGAGCAGCCCGACCCAATCGTCGAGTTTGCGCATCGGCTAGCTTCAGAGGATCACATCCACTCGATCTGGCTCAGGCAGCGAGTTACAAAAGTCCTGTGTGGCCTTGCGCAGAGACACGCCGCCCGAATCGTTGCTGCGCCGCTTGGCGCGTGATCCCGAGAACCAGGCCGATCTCGCCCCACGAGCGCCCGGCGATACGTGAATCGTAAACCGAGCGCCGAAGTTCGTCTTCTGCGGAGTCGAGGCCCTGAATGGCGCGACCGATTCGACGAAGGTCAGCCGGATCCTCCCACGCGAGCGTGCTGGGTTCAACCGCGTCGAGATACGCGTGTGTTTCATCAGCAAGTTGCTCAAGTTCGATCGGAGAGCGTTTGACCATGGGCCCTACCCCAGGAATCGCATGAACTTTGAGCGGAGCGGCATGGCATGCATCACGATCGCTTCCTCCTCTGCGTCGACCACGATTACCTCGAGAAGTTGACCCGCGCCGTCCCCACCGATGAACAAAATCCGATCTCCTTCAATGCGAACGATGCGGAACGGCAGGGTGAGGACCGAGCGAATATCTCCCTCAGCGACACCGTGACGGAACGCGCTTGCGGCAATCTCGATCTCCACTGACAGTAGGCCCTTGCGCCGCGCGCGTCAACACGTTATTGACAACTGATTGCTTGACCAATCGTCAAGCA
>CAZCOC010000182.1:0-3268 GCA_964500075.1 uncultured Salinibacterium sp. | reverse complement strand
AGTTGATTATGGTGGATGCCCTCAAGCGCGCATCCGCGAAGCGCATTACGGTCGTGAGCCCGTTCTACCCGTATGCCAGGCAGGACAAAAAGGGTCGCGGTCGCGAACCGATCTCGGCTCGCCTCGTCGCCGACCTGTACAAGGCGGCCGGCGCAGACCGCATCATGAGCGTGGATCTGCACGCGGCGCAGATTCAGGGATTCTTCGACGGACCGGTCGACCACTTGTTCGCGATGCCCGTATTGCTCGCGCACTTTCAGAAGCAGCTCGACCCTTCGACCCTCACCGTCGTCTCGCCCGACATGGGCCGAGTGCGCGTCGCCGACATCTGGAGCGACAAGCTCGGCGTTCCGCTTGCCATCATTCACAAGCGCCGCGATCCGCTGGTACCAAACCAAGTCACGGTGCACGAGATTATCGGACCGGTCGATGGCCGCGTCTGCCTCATCGTCGACGACATCATCGACACCGGCCGCACGATCGTCAAGGCTGCCGAAGCGCTCAAGGCAAACGGCGCAACCGGGGTTGTTGTCGCGGCGACCCACGCAGTGTTCTCTCCGCCCGCGATCGAACTGCTCCAGAACGAGTGCATCGACTCAGTGGTTGTCACCGACACCCTGCCGATTCCGCAAGAGAAGCGCTGGGATCGTCTCACGGTGCTCCCGATCGCCCCGCTCATCGCCCGCGCCATTCACGAAGTCTTCGACGATGGCTCGGTCACGAGCATGTTCGACGGGGCCGCATAGCGCAGTCGCGGCCCAACGCGGTTCCGCCCTCGCGAGCTACGTGCGCTCGACCGGCCCGCTCCGCAGCCGAGGCTACGTGCGCTCGACCGGCCCGCTCGGTAGTCGCGGCTGCCCAGGGATGATGCCGAGCGTTGCCAGCAGAAGTTCCGCGCCGTCAAAAGTCACCGCGTAGCAGTTCCACCCGGTGCCTGCGGCGCTGAACAGTTCGAAGCGGGCGACGACGGATGCGGCATCCGGTGCATAGAAAGCGGCGTAGCTTGCGCAGCTGCGCTCGGCAGTGCCGTTGGCGGTAATCGCGGTCACGAGGATGCCGGGCAGAACCAGCCCGACGATGCCGAGTACGACGAACACTCGCATCACCGTCATCAGATGCGGACTGCGGAGCGGCTTCTCGTCATCCTCAGAATCGTTCGGCACGTAGCCGGCAAGTTCTGGCTCGTCGTCGTCTCGCATGGCCCCATTATTCTCGCACGGTCACTGATGAAGGGCTGCTGGCGACCGGGGTTATCTCCGGCCGATTGAGTTCAGCAAGGGACCGATAACATATGCACTGTCAGTACACCGCCACCGGGCGCAAGGGAAAGAGAGCATCGCGTGTTCTCCGCTGACAATCCGCAGACTGCCCCCATCCCAATTGCGTCGCCAGTTCGGAACATCCGTGACTCCTTCCGGTCACTGACTCACCTCAACTACCGACGTTTTCAGTTCGCTCACTTCGTTCTGCATACGGGTGCTTGGATGTTCCGAATCGCAGTTGACTGGCTCGCTCTGGAAATCACCGGTGACATTGCCGCAGTCGGCTTGCTGGTGTTCATCCAATGGGCGCCGATGATCTTTCTTGGGCCATACGGTGCCATGATCGCTGATCGATTTTCGAAGCGCATCACGGTCGCCGTCGCGTACGCGTGCTTCGCCATCCTCGCCGCAGTGCTCGGTGTCGTGACGCTAACCGGGGCAGTGCAGCTGTGGCACATTGTCGCCATCGCCTTCGCAATGGGCCTTATCTATACCGTTGAGGTACCGGCGCGAGTCGTTCTCCTGAGCGAGATGGTGCCACCGGAGCACCTCCAGAATGCGATCAGTGTCTACGCGATCGTGTTCTGGTCGGGCGGTGTCGTCGGCCCTGTGGTGAGCGGGATTTTGATCGCGACAGCCGGTACCGCTTGGTCGATCCTGACCTTCTCGATCGCCTGCGCGGGAGTGGCAATAACTGTCTGGCTGCTGCGAGTGGCCGAGTTGCGGATCGTGCCGCCGACTGCCTCGATCAGGCCGGAATTCAGGGCAACACTGCGGTACGCGCGTTCAAAGCCCACGATCTTCTGGCCGCTCGTGCTCCTTGCTTTCTTCGCGGTCTTTACTCTGCCGGTCGGCGTGGTGCTGAGCGGAATGGCAAAGTTTGTCTACGAGTCTGGCTCGGCTGGCTTCGGACTATACAGCTCACTTCTTGCGGCGGGAGCACTCGCCGGTGCGGTGCTCTCAACCCGTGTGCGCATTCTCAGACTGCGCACCGTCATCATCCTCGGCGCGTCCTTCGCCGCGGCGCAACTGACGCTCGGGCTCGTGCCGTCTGCGCCGGCCTTTTTGGTGCTCTTAGTTGGGGTTGGTTGCGTGAGGTTGGTGTACGAAGTGGTGTCCGACTCGCTCGTGCAACTGTCGTGCAACCCGCTCGTGCGCGGACGGATTGTCTCCCTGTACGTAGCAGTGCTTGCCGGTGGGCAGGCTGTGGGCGGGCCGCTGCTCGGTGCACTTTCGGACCTGCTCGGTCCGCGATCCGCGTTGATCGTCTCCGCTGCGGTGGCCATGATCGCGACAATCGTGATTGGCATTCTTGTCGCGAAGCGGTCGAGTCTCACTCTGGCTTTTCGCAGGGGCCGCGGCCTGTCGATGCTGAGTATCGTTTCGCGCGAGCCGAATTGATGCAGTTTGGCCCGGCTCGATAACTCAGTGGCTGTCGGCCGCGCTGACCTCGCTGCGGTCGCCGCTCCATAGCGTGTGGAAGGTGCCGTTCTGGTCCACGCGCTGGTAGGTGTGTGCTCCGAAGAAGTCGCGCTGGCCTTGCACGAGGGCGGCTGGCAGACGGTCGGCGCGCAGGCCGTCATAGTAGGCCAGCGAACTCGAGAACGCTGGCGTCGGGATGCCGGCGGCCGCGGCATCCGCCACCACTGCCCGCCATGCAGATTGGGTCTTGGCCATCACGTCCACGAAGAACGGCGCCGTGACGAGAGCGACAAGGCCGGGGTTCTCGGCGTATGCCTCGGTGATGCGGTTGAGGAAGCGTGCGCGGATGATGCAGCCGCCGCGCCAGATTCTCGCGATCTCACCTTTCTTGATGTCCCAGCCGTACTGTTCTGCACCGGCCACGATCGCGTCGAAGCCCTGGCTGTACGCGATGACCTTGGAGGCGTAGAGCGCGAGGCGCACGTTCTCGATGAACGCATCGGCGCTTACCTCCGATCCATCGCCTGGCTTCCAGCTATCCTCGGCCGGCCCTGGCAGGGATGCCGCGGCGGCACGTTGCGCGG
>CAZCOC010000181.1:0-3292 GCA_964500075.1 uncultured Salinibacterium sp. | reverse complement strand
GACATGTACGGTCGACGGGTCGACGAGGTGTTCTCGGCGGCGGATCGCGCTCGTCTTGGGGCACTCGTTGACATCACTTGGGCGCGTGACGAGCCAATGCCGACCGATCAGGCGATGGCCGCTCTTGAGTCAGCCGATGTGCTGATCTGCTCGCAGTGGCGACACGGGGAACTTGCCGGGCACTATCCGCGACTGAAGGCCATCATGGACGTTGGCGGCGGGATCCCACGCGGGCTCGACTATGACGAGGCCTTCGCGCGTGGGATTCACGTATTGACCGCAGCTCCGGGGTTCGCTCGTCAGGTGGCCGAGATGGCACTTGGACTCGCTCTCGCGTCGTGCCGTGAGATTCCCATTGGTGACCGCGCGATGCGAGAGCATCGTGAGGGGTGGATGCACGCCGGGAATGAGTCAACCTTCATGCTCTACGACAAGCCGGTCGGCTTCATCGGGTTTGGCGGGATCGCAACGGCCCTCAAGCCACTACTGGTGCCATTCGGGGTCACGATCAGTGCATACGATCCATGGCTCGGCGATGGATATCTTCGCAGCGTCGGGGTCGAACCGGTCGACTTGGAAATCCTCGTATCGAGCTCGCGGTTCATCTTTGTGCTTGCCGCGCCAAGCTCCGAGAATGCAGCCGTGCTTGATCGACGACTCCTCTCGACGATCCGCGAGGACGCGGTGCTCATTCTTGTCAGCCGCGCGCACGTGGTCGACTTTGATGCAATGACTGAGTTATTGCTCGATGGTCGATTTCGCGCAGCGATCGATGTCTTTCCCGACGAGCCCCTCCGAGCGGACCATCCAATCAGGCAAGCTGACGCGGCGGTGCTCTCGTCTCACCGCGCCGGTTCGGTACGGGAGGGAATGTGGGACCTCGGCCAACTGGTGGTCGACGACCTTGAGATGGTCGCGCGCGGCCTGCCACCGCGGCGCATGCAAGCGGCATCGCGAGAGCTCTTTTCACGACTCACCAACGCTTGACTCAGCTCAACAACCTGACGTATCTATACAACCAGAGGAGATTACCGGGATGCGACTCGGATTCGTTACTGCATGCCTGCCAACGGCGACATTCAGTGAGTTGGCCCACTGGGCTGCTGGCGATGGCTATGACTCGCTCGAGGTCTCGGCCTGGCCACGCAGCGGCAGGGGCGCGGGTCCCAGCCACATCGACCCATCGAACTTCAGCGTGGACGAAGAAGACGGTGTTCGACAGGTCCTCGCTGAGACCGGTGTCGCGGTGTCAGCGCTTGGGTACTACGAGAACAACCTCCACCATCACCTCGATCGACGAAACGAGATACACGAGCACCTCAAACGTTGCGTCGACGTGGCAAAGCGGCTCGAGCTGGTATATGTCGGAACATTCATTGGTCGGGATGTGACGAAATCCGTCTCTGAGAATCTTGCCGCCGCCGGGGGGATTCTCGCCCCGCTCGTCGACTACGCCGGCGAACGCGGGGTGACGCTGGCTGTGGAGAATTGTCCGATGGAGGGGTGGCATCCGGACGGCTACCCCGGAAACCTCGCGTACTCGCCCGAACTCTGGGACTGGATGTTCTCGCTCGGGTTCAGCCTGAATTACGACCCGTCTCACCTCGTGTGGCTCGGAATCGATCCAGCCGAAGCTCTGCGGCCGTATGTCTCACATCTCGCCCTGGTGCAAGCAAAAGACACCGAGATCAATACGACTGCGCGCAATCGGTACGGCGTGTTCGGCAAGACGATTGATCGCCGTGACGACTGGGATGTCGGATGGTGGAGATATCGGGTGCCGGGACGCGGCAGCGTTGATTGGAGAAGCGTCATCGATATTCTTCACGAAGGCGGATACACCGGCGACGTCTCCGTCGAACACGAAGACCCGGTGTGGGGTGGCGAAGTCCAGCGTGTCGAAGAGGGGCTGCGGATCGCTCGCGAGACGCTTCGCCCCCTGATGCGAGGATGACGCGTTGAGTGCCCAAACCGACCAATCCCCACTGACTCCGGTCGAACTGCGCGTCAATCGCGCCACCTCCCCGCTCGGAATCGACGACGCAAACTGCGCATTCTCCTGGCAGCTCGCCGGCGAGGGACGCTCGCTGACCCAGTCGGCCTACCGCATCCTCGTCGCGAAAGGTGATGGTGTCGACCTAAAACATGCCGACATGTGGGATTCAGGATGGGTCACCTCGAGTCGGCAACTTGACGTCGTCTACTCCGGGACTCCGCTCGAAAGTCGGCAACGGTATAGCTGGCTGGTTCAGGTAACCGATCAAGACGGTCGCGAGGCATCCTCTCGCACTGACAGCTTTGAGACCGCGTTTCTGAATCCCGATGAGTGGACCGCTCGCTGGATAGGAAGCCATGACGCCAAGACCACGCCGGTCTCGCCGATGCTGCGGCGCTCGTTCGTTCTGGATCGGCCCACCGTCAGCGCACGGGCCTATGTGACCGGTATTGGCTACTACGAGCTGCACCTCAACGGTGGGAAGGTTGGCCGGAGTGTGCTCGATCCTGGCTGGACCGACTACCGCACGCGGGTTCTCTACTCGACCTACGATGTGACCGAGCACCTCACCATTGGTCCCAACGTGGTCGGGGCCATGCTCGGTGCCGGATGGTTCACGTCTCCGGTGGAGGCCGTTCCCAGTCAGGTCGTTCCGCAACTTCTGCTCGAGCTTCACATCGAACTTGACGACGGTTCGACGGTGGTAATTCGCTCGGGCGAAGGCTCGGGCGAAGGCGAGTGGTCGGCGACGACCGATGGACCTCTCGTTGAGAACAGCATCTACGGCGGCGAAACGTACGACGCTCGTCGCGAGATCGCCGGGTGGGACAGTGAGCCATCGCTTGCGAACATCGACTCGCGGGCACGCTGGTCTCGAGCGCTCGTGCTCGAGACGCCCGGGGGTGTGTTGCAGGCTCAGCCGCTCGAGCCGATCGAGGTCATTGCTGAGCTTGCTCCCGTCTCGATCTCATCGCCAGCTGCGGGAGTCACTGTTGTGGACTTCGGCCTGAACATTGCGGGCTGGATGAGAATCGCGTTTGACGCGGACGAGGGCGAGCGAATCGTGATGCGTTTCGCCGAACTCATCAACGACGACGGCTTCGTGAACACCATTAACCTGAGGAGCGCGCGAGCGACCGATGTCTACGTGGTGGGCGCCGGCGGCCGGGCGGAGTACGAGCCTCGCTTCACGTACCACGGGTTCCGTTTCGTGCAGATCGAGGGGTACTCGCGAACGCCCCAGATGGATGAGTTGCGCGCCTGCGTGGTTCGCAGTGCCGTCGGGTCGACAGGAAC
>CAZCOC010000180.1:0-3308 GCA_964500075.1 uncultured Salinibacterium sp. | reverse complement strand
CCGTCGGTGCATCGGCGACGATCCCGCTGAGCGTCACGATGAACGGGTCACGGCCAGCAGCCGCTGACGCTGCCAAGTGCGGAGTCGCCTCGCGGATCAGGCGGATCGGCCCAAGGGTGTTGGTAGCGAAGAGCTCGGTGATCGCGACATCCGATACTGACTCGATCGGGCCAAAGGCAACAACACCGGCGGCGATCACGACACCGTCGAGCCGTCCGTGACTCGCGATGGCCGCCGCGACCGCTGTGGCTGGCCCGCCGACGTCTTGCAGATCGGATTCGGCGCGCGAGACGCGAACGACGGAGGCACCGAGGCTCTCAAGCTGTGTCGCGATGCGGGAGCCGAGGCCACCTGTCGCACCGACCACGAGGACAACGGCACCATCAAGATTGCTCATTGCGCCAGCGTAGCCCGGCAAGCTCCGCGCTGTGACTCAGCTCATCGTGAAGCCGCATTCTCGACTCTTGCGGCTATCGTGAGGCGGTGACAACTTCTGACAGTGCTGCGGCGGGAATTGTCGTCGAAGGTGTTAGCCGGGCCTTCGGCGAGGTCAAGGCGGTGCGGGCGGCAAGCTTCACGGCGGCCGCTGGCACTGTGACCGGGCTGATTGGCCCAAACGGATCAGGTAAGACGACCCTGATGCTGATGCTGGCGTCTCTTTTGAAACCGGATGCCGGGCACATCAAGATTGCCGGCTTCGACCCGACTGTCGACACTGCCGCGGTGCGCTCGCGTCTCGGTTGGATGCCGGATGTGCTCGGCTCGTGGTCTGCGCTCACCGTGCGCTCGACACTTCAGTACACCGGTCGGCTATACCGGCAGGACCGGCAAACGGCGGCACAGCGCGCAAGCGAACTCATTGACCTCGTCGGCCTCGAAGCCCTAGCCGACAGCCCAACTCGCGTGTTGTCTCGAGGTCAGAAACAAAAGCTGTCTCTGGCGCGGGCGCTGGTCCACGACCCGGCAGTGCTGTTGCTCGATGAACCCGCATCGGGCCTTGACCCAGCTGCCCGGGTTGAGTTGCGCACGCTCGTGCGCCGCGTTGCGAGCGAAGGCAAGACCGTGCTCATCTCAAGCCACGTGCTTGCAGAGCTCGATGAGATGGCCGACAGCGCCGTATACCTGGCGAACGGTGTGACCGCATCGAAGGAGAGCGTCGCTCGTGCCCGGACCGGCGTGCGCGCGTGGCGCATCAAGTCCACCGACGGGGCCGGTCTCGTTCGCGCACTGAACGGAGCGGGTTTCGCGTCTGACACGCTGACGCAAGAGCGCGGTGAAGTAATGGTTCCGCTCGCCTCAGAGGCCGAGGCATCCGCCCTGCTGGCGACGCTGGTGACCGGCGGGGTCCCGATCAACACCTTTGCGCCTGCTGTTGGCGATCTGGAACAGACCTTCCTCGGACTCAACGCGGGAGACAACTCGTGAGCGCGTTCTTCACTGGCATCGGCGTCATCGTCTCGCTCGAGTTGCGCCAGCGGGTGCGGACGGTCGCGTGGTACGTGCTGATTGGTGTGTTCGTCGCGCTCGTGGCTCTCGTCACGCTATTGCTGTCGATCGCGTTCGGCGGCTTCGGCGCCGAGAACTCCGGCGGGGCAATCTTCTCGGCCATCATCTACTTCGTACTGTTGCTCGGCACGCTCGTCGCGCCAGCCCTGAGTGGAAACGCGATCAACGGCGATCGGGATGCCGGAACACTCGCGACGACGCAAGTCACGCTTGTCACCACTTGGCAGCTCATTCTCGGCAAGTTCCTCGCCGCCTGGGTCACAGCACTGGCTTTCCTCGCAGCGGCGGTTCCATTCTTGATCTACGCGGCACTCGACGGCGGTATCTCGGCAACTGCGATCATCGTTTCGGTGCTCGTGCTCGCGTTTGAACTCGGGGTCGTTGCTGCAATCGGAGTGGGCCTCTCCGGCATCCTTTCGCGGCCGCTGTTTTCAGTCGCGGTTAGCTACCTTGTAGTCGCGGCTCTCAGCGTCGGCACGCTCATCGCCTTCTTGCTCGGTGGTCTCGCGGTGCAGAGCGACGTGCGCTCGACGACGACCTACGCCATCAGCTACAGCCCGGCCGGCGAACCAGAACGGTGTGGACCGCCACAGACCACCACCTACCCAGTGCCGCGCTTCGATTACTTCTGGGGGGTGCTTGTTGCCAATCCCTATGTCCTGCTGGCGGATGCCGTCCCGACCGCATATAGCGCGGAGGGCTACCCGACCGATTTGTTCGGCAACATCAAGCTTGGGGTTCGGCAGGCGCAGCTGGCGCCGGAACTCACCATGACCTACAACGAGTGCTCGAGCGACTTCTACGGATCCGACTTCGAGATACCACGCGAGATAGTCGAGCGCACGACGCCGGGCTGGTTCGTCGGGGTGGTCATCCACCTCGTGCTTGCCGTCGGCGCGCTCGTTTATGCGTGGTCGCGCACGCGCACGCCCGCCGCGCAGCTGGCCCGAGGGAGTAGGGTCGCTTAGCTCGAAGGCACCGTGGCGCGAGCCGCGGGTGGCACGGTTTCACGAACCACACCAAGTCGCTTTGCCCACAAGCTCAGCACCACGGTCATGACCACGAGCATCGCCATCGGCAGGAGCACGACCGGTCCGCCAGCTCCCTCGCCGCGCTCGAAGATACTCTCGACGTCGCCGAAAAGCACGGTCGGGAGCAGCAAGAACACGTTGTTGGTGGCGTGGATGAGGATGGCAGCTTCGAGGCCGCCGGTTCGCCAGGCGACGATCGACATCGTGATGCCGAACGCCAAGTAGTAGGCGTTCAGCCACGGATCGGCCGCCAAGTGCGCAATCGAGAAGAAGATGGACGACACGATCGTTCCGGCGACCAGTGCCACGATCGGCCGCGCAAACCATGACCCGACCGAGCGGGCGACGAGGCCGCGGAATCCGTACTCCTCCCCCGCCGCTTGCAGCGGAGTTGTCAGGAGCACGATGATCGTCAGCGCGATGGCGGATGCCGTGATGCCCTCGGCGCCAGCCAAGGGTGGCTCAATCGCGAACAGCACGACGACGTAGACCAGCCACACCGGCACGACAACGAGGGCGAAACGACCGAGCAACTTCCAGCGAAGGCCGCCCTCGACGGACGACAGGAAGCGTGGGCGCACCCCGAAAAATGCCCACTGCACGAACATTCCGATCGGGATGCACGCAGCGAGCG
This sequence comes from uncultured Salinibacterium sp., assembly GCA_964500075.1. Taxonomy (GTDB): domain Bacteria; phylum Actinomycetota; class Actinomycetes; order Actinomycetales; family Microbacteriaceae; genus Rhodoglobus. The sequence goes on along the minus strand of CAZCOC010000180.1, from coordinate 137 downwards.
CGATGTTGTTCGCGAGGAACACGGCTGGCGTGATCGCGACGATGCCCGCCCCGAGATCCTCGAGCGTTGCTGTCCCGGTGACCACATCGAACGCGATCGCGATGCCGCCAAGGACGACGTTCGCGACCAAGAAGACG
>CAZCOC010000179.1:0-3314 GCA_964500075.1 uncultured Salinibacterium sp. | reverse complement strand
ATGCAGGCCGCCTGATGCGCGGCGCCGCGCTCACCCTCACCTCGCCCACCCTCGACCACCTCGTCAGCCTGACCGATGAGGTCGGGCTGTTCGAACACGCCCTCGGCTCGGAACCGCGTCGCGAGCACGGCTACTGCGTCGATGACGTCGGGCGCGCCCTGCTGGTCTGCGTGCGCGAGCCCGAAACTACGCTGATGGCCTCCGCGCTGACCGAGCTGTACCTGCGGTTTCTGGAGAGCGCGATCGCGCCGGACGGTCGCTCCCACAATCGCCGCTCGGCCGACGGCGCGTGGACTGACGAGCCGGGTGACGGCGACTGGTGGGGTCGCGCTGCGTGGGGGCTCGGTGTGGCGGCATCCCGTGCCCCGAGCGCGCTGACTCGCACGCGCGCCAGACATGCCGTGCTCCAGCTCGCGACGGCGCGAAGCCCGCACCCGCGCGCGATGACGTTTGCCGCGCTTGGCGCCGGCGAACTTGTGCTCGCCGGCGACCGGGATCCGGCCTTGCTTGCTCTGCTGCGGAACGGCCTCGCCGTCATTCCCGACGCCCCCGCGGGGTGGGGCTGGCCGGAACCGCGCCTGCGCTACGGCAACGCCTCAGTTGCAGAGGCCCTCATTCTCGGCGGCGCAGCCCTCAACGACGCCGCGCTGACGGCTCGCGGCCTCGCTGCACTCGAGGCGCTGCTGAGGCTCGAAACTCGCGACGGCCATCTCTCGGTCACTGGCACGGCAGGTCGCGCACCCGGTGACACCGGAGCTCAATTCGACCAGCAGCCCATCGAAGTCGCGGCCATCGCGGATGCCGCGGCCCGCGCCTTCGACGTTACCGGGAACCCGCGCTGGCTTGAGCCCGTGCGGCTGGCTTGGGCCTGGTTCCTCGGCGACAACGACAGCGGCGTGCCGATGGTGCACCTCGCATCCGGCGCCGGCTTTGACGGCTTGGAGCGCGACGGCCGCAACGACAACCGTGGCGCCGAGTCGACCCTCGCGGCCCTGTCGACCCACCAGCAGGCCAGACGATTGGGACAGGCATGATCACCGCGCGGGATCAGGGTCTCGAACTCGCCGCAGATCCCAGCCGGGTCGTCGCGCGCCTGTTCCTGCCCGGCGAGAGCGTTGGCCCGAGCATCTCCCGCGTCGACCTCATCGCGGACCGGGTCAACGCACTTCCCTTGGAGACGGCGACCCACCTCGCCGCGAACATCCTCGCCGACTTCACGCCCCGGCATGTCGACTTCCGCCGCACCCTTGCCGAGAACGCGACGGCGGCGATGGCGACGATCGGCGGCCACGCTGCGGTCGACGATGCGCACGGCGTCGTGTTCGGTGCGAGCGTCACCTCCGAGTACGCCGTCGAGGGCGCCGCGCTGTGCAACCCGAGTCCGGTCATCCACCCTGATCAGAGCGGGCTCACCGATGGAGCGCTGCGCGTCGCAGTCTCACTGCGCGGGATCGGAGAAGGGCACGTCTCGAGCCTCGGGTTCACGAGCGCCGTCGTCGGCCCCGGTGAGACCTGGACCTTCGAGCCCCGGGATGCCCCGCTCGCCAGTGCGACCGTCACCCGCGGCGGCGGTGCGTGGTCAAGTTACCACTCCGATTTCGCAACGACGACCACGCTGAGTCAGCGCGTCATCCAGCCGGTCGTCGACGAGGAACGCAACGGTGTTGAGGATGCCCGCTTCGTGCGTTTTACCCACGACGACGGCACCACCGAGTACCGCGCCACCTACACCGCCTACGACGGGGAGAAAGTCACGCCCCGACTATTGGTATCCCGGGACCTTGCCAACTTTGCCAGCCACAACCTCATCGGCCCCGCCTCGACCAACAAGGGCGTTGCACTGTTCCCGCGACGTGTTCATGGTGACCTGCTCGCCATCGTGCGCTCTGATGGAGAGACGAATTCGCTTGCCCGCTCTGACGATGGCGTCGAGTGGCACGGCGAGCGCGCCATCCGTCGACCCCAGCAGCCGTGGGAGCTTGTGCTCTCTGGCAACTGTGGATCCCCGCTTGAGACCGAGCGCGGCTGGCTCGTGCTTACGCACGGCGTTGGTCCGATGCGGGTGTACTCAATGAGCGCGATCCTGCTGGATCTTGACGACCCGTCGGTGCTCATCGCCGCACTCGACCACCCGTTCCTCACGTCCACCGGCGCAAAACAGAACGGCTATGTGCCGAACGTGGTCTACTCCTGCGGCGGGCTCATTCACGACTCTGTGCTCTGGATGCCACACGGCGTCGGTGACAACCGCATCCGGGTTGCGGCGCTCGGTGTCGACGAGCTCATCGACGCGATGACGCGGGTCTAGCGCCGCAGCCCGTGGCGCCCTTGACCTGTCCAAGCCGCGCGACGTAGGGTTAAAAACGTTGCCCCAGACCCCGGCTGCGTTCCTCTATCGACTGGAGAAACCATGACCGCCACCCAAGCACCTGCCCCGCCGAGCGAGCCGGTCGTACTGCGTTCGCTCGCCCGCCAGACCGACCTCGTGCACCTCGGCTCCGGCCGCTTCGTCCTCGCCGTGCTTCGCCTGGCCATGGGCTTCATCTTCCTCTGGGCCTTCCTCGACAAGACCTTCGGGCTCGGCTACTCCACACCCCCCGAGCGCGCCTAGATCAATGGCGGTGCCCCCAGCCAGGGCTTCCTGCTTGGCGACGCCGTCGTCGGCCCGCTGAAGCCGTTCTTCACCTCGATCGCCAGTCCGGCATCCGATTGGCTCTTTATGGCCGGGATGCTCGGCATCGGCCTCGCGGTCGTGCTCGGCATCGGACTGCGCATCAGCGCCGTGGCGGGAACGGTCATCCTCCTGGCGATGTACCTCGCCGAGTGGCCCCCCGGCGCCGAAACCGGCTCGACCAACCCGGTCGTCAATTACCACGTCATCTACGCACTCAGCCTGATTGTCGTCGCCGTTCTGGCAGCTGGCGACACCATCGGCTTCGGTCTGCCGTGGAAGAACACGCGTCTGGTGCGTCGTATGCCGTGGCTCGCCTAGCAAATGATCTTGCGCCTCGGCACCGCCACCGTTGACTACTCGACCTCGATGCGCCGAGCGGTCGAGGACTTCATCCTTCGGTACGTTAGAACGCGAGGCCGCGAGGCTCTGTGCCCAGCGGGGCCTCCTGAAGCTCGATCAGCGCAAAGTTGTTTGCCTTGAACTCCTCATAGTCGAAGTTCTCACACTCGTCGTAGCCGATCTTGTGGTACTCGTAGAATCCATCCCACTCTTCGTAGCCGTCACCGAGTGAGTGCTCAAGAAACGCGTCTGCCATCGCCATCGCCAGTCGTGGTGCGGTGAAGAACGCTCCGATCGCCAT
>CAZCOC010000178.1:0-3321 GCA_964500075.1 uncultured Salinibacterium sp. | reverse complement strand
GCGCGCCGATCGTTGAGATCATCGTGAGATTCGTCTCGCTGAATCGTGCGGGGAACGGTCGTGAGTTCAGCCGCACAATTGCCTTGGCCAAGCGAACCGTCGCGGCGAGGCGCGGGGGAGTGGCGGAGTGGCCGCCGTGTTGTTCGACGGTGAGTCGAAGGCTCGTAATGCCCTTCTCGCTGACCCCAACGACCGCAATCGGCTTCGAGACGCCAGGGAACACGTCTTCGACAACGGCACCGCCTTCGTCGATGACAATCGAGGGGCGGATGCTACGGGACTCGAGAGTATCGACAATCGCGCGCGCACCCGAGCCGGTGGTTTCTTCGTTGTGGCCAAAGCTGAGGTAGATATCGCTGGCTGGAACGAAGCCCTCCGCGAGTCGCGACTCGACCGCTTCGAGTATCGCGGCGAGAGCGCCCTTATCGTCGAGGGTGCCGCGCCCCCAGATCACGCGATCATCGACCCCGGCGGATTGGGAATCGCCGGTGATCTCGGCGGCGAACGGTGGGTGCTGCCAGCCATCACCAGTGGCGGCAACGACGTCATAGTGCGCCATGAGCACGCTCGCCGTGGTCGAGTCACGGCCGCACCAGCGAAGCAGTAACGAGTGCCCGGCAATCAGTTCAACTTGGAGAGCTTCGTGGACCCGGGGGTACAGGTCTGAGAGAGTCGCGATGAATCGGTCGAACTGCGCCCAATCGATACGCGACTCGTCAAGCAGCGAAACGGTGGGAATCCGAACCAGCGCTTGCAAGCGTTCGATGGCGCGGTCGCACCAGGATTCAGCGAGCATAGCGGCGCCGCACGGCCTACAGCGCGCCGTTCATGACGCCGAAGCCTGCGATGAGGAAGACCGTCATGATGATGGTGCCCCAGAGCGGTGCAGTCCAGCTCCGTCGACCGACCGCGATTCTGAGAAGGTATGTGACTATCGAGATCAGCCACGTCAGCCCGGCGCCCACGATGGCGATGACGAACCCGGCCTGAACAGCTTCGGCCGCGAAGAAATTTCCTGTTTCAAGTGAAGCGGCAAAGAGTTGGAGTTGGTTCAGACTCAGCACACCAATCATCGTTCCAGCCACACTCAGGATGAGCCCGACTATCGCATCCAGCCCGCGATCAGAACCGTCTAGCCGGAGCGAGCGAATCGATGCTCCTGCGAAGTTCGTGTTGAGGGTCACGGGCTCAGCCTACGGGTAGGCCGAGGCTGAGCCCAGACCCTATCGGCCACGCGACTGGCTGCCGCGAGAATTGGGCGTACACTGATCGAGGCGTCGTCGGGTCCACTAGTCGCATCGCAACTGGGTCTGGATCGTTCGACAGACGTTCTCATCGTTTGTACCGTCCACAGCCATCATCCACAGCCATCGTTCGTAGCCATCGTCCACAGACATCGTTCACAGCCCGAGTCGACAGCACCCCTCGACAGCACCTTTCGACAGCACCTTTTGACAGCACCTTTCGACAACACAGTCCAGCACTCGCAGAGCCGTGTTTCGAACACCCACGTTCGACACAAGGAGATTACGTGGCATCCTCGGGACAGACCGAGCCAGGTCGGCGGCAGAAACGCCAGCGCACCGTGAGCGAACGGCAGCACGCTCCGCAGCGCCGTCGTGCGCGAGCTGGCGACGACGTCGGTGTGATCCCGGTGCTCGCGCGCACTGCCCGCGAGGTCGAAACAGCCGTACAGAAGGGGCCACTTAAGCCGGCCAATCGCGCGCGGTTCCAGGTTGCAGCGTTGCTGCTACGCGAAGAACGAGCCAGGGTCAAGGCAGATTCTGCGCTCACCGATTCCGAGCGTGCCAACGAGCAGAAGCGCCTTGACGGGCTTGCCGGCATTCTCGCAAAGACGGCGGCCCGCGACACCAGCCTCATTGCAATGCTTGCCGATGACGCACCCGTCACGGCTGCGGCCAAAGCGCTTCGACGCGACCTGCTGATTGCGGCAGGAGTCGAGTTGAGTCCAGACGAGCTCATCATCTCCATTGACGCGGTGCCGGTCAACAAGCAGGTCGAGCGACAGGTGGTTCCAGCATCCGTTCGAGCGATGCAGATGTCGAACCCGTTCCTCGCTCCAGACTTCAGCGCGCTGAATGAAGCTCCTGTTGCTGCGAATCGACTCGCGAACTGGGAGCTCATCGAGCCGCTGTTCCGTTCATTCGAATACGGTGCTGGCGGCGGGGTTGCGAGCATGGAGCTGCCTGAGGCTGGCTCGCTACGCACGGCCGGCAAACTTGACCTGATGCGCCACCAGTCAAGATTGGTTGAGGCCGTCAAGCTCGGCCAGCGCACCTTCCTCTTGGCTGATGAGCCGGGGCTTGGAAAGACTGCGCAAGCGCTCGTGTCGGCTGCGGCATCCAACTCGTACCCCATGCTCGTTATCGTGCCAAACGTCGTGAAGACGAACTGGGCGCGCGAGGTTGCGCTCTGGACCCCTGCTCGCACGGCAACGGTTGTGCACGGCGACGGGCACGACGTCGACGCGTTCAGTGATGTCGTGATTGTCAATTACGAAGTGCTCGATCGCCACGTCGGTTGGCTCGGCCGATTCGGCTTCAAGAGCATGGTCGTTGACGAGGCTCACTTCATCAAGAACCCTAAGTCGGAGCGCTCGAAGCACGTACTCGCCCTCTCAAAAAGTATTCGCGCAACCTACCCGAGGGCGCTCATGATGGCGCTCACGGGTACCCCACTCATCAACTCGATAGAGGACTTCCGTGCCATCTGGCAGTTCCTCGGGTGGATCGACGACAAGAAGCCAATGCCTGCTCTCATGGCGAAACTCGAAGACACCGGGCTCACTCCGACAGATTTCGGTTTCTTCGCGGCGGCGCGCAAAGCCGCTATCGAGATGGGCATCGTTCGACGCAAGAAGGTCGATGTCGCCGCAGACATCCCGGCTCGCCGTATCGCGGATCTGCCGGTCGAACTCGACGATGACATCGGTCGTTCGATTCGCGCGGCAGAAGCGGCCCTGACGGCACGCCTACTCGAGCGCTTCAACCGAGTGCGCGCACTCAAACCAGAACTTGCCGACGCCGACATCATCCGAGTGGTCGCGCACGCTGAGCTCGAGGAATCGAAGGGTGCAACGAGCGGCGAGAACGTCTTCACGATGGTTCGTCGAATCGGTCAGGCCAAAGCGAACCTTGCCGCCGACTACACCACACAGCTCGCGCGCTCGGTCGGCAAGGTTGTCTTCTTCGCCAAGCACATCGATGTCATGGATGCCGCGGAGGAGCACTTTGCCAAGGCTGGGCTCACCTCCGTCTCGATCAGAGGCGATCAGTCTGCCGCTGCCCGTCAGCGTGCAAT
>CAZCOC010000177.1:0-3323 GCA_964500075.1 uncultured Salinibacterium sp. | reverse complement strand
CTGCTGGCCGGAGCTCGATGGCAAGAGCCTGAGTGTACGAAGTGACCCAGGCCTTTATCGCGGCATATGAACCAGTGGTTAGGAACGACTGCAGGCTTGAAATGTTGATGATCGCGCCAGCGCGCCGACGGCTCATCGCGCGTCCGGCTGCACCGCTCAAGATCATGATTGCGTGCGCCATAACCGCAAAGGCTTTCTCGTGCACCTCAAGTTCGTCGACGAGCTTCGATCGAACACCGAACCCAGCGCAGTTGATCAGGAGCTCGATCGGCCGGTCAATTTCCTCAAGACGCGCGGCCACCCGATCGACATCAGCGCGCTCGCCAAGGTCGGCGCGCATCGTCTCAACTTCTGTGCCGCTGGCTGCGCGAAGAGCGGCAGCCGAGCTCGCAAGCCGCTCCTCGTTTCGTGCAACAAGCACGAGTGAGTACCCGCGCTCGGCGAGGACAGAGGCGAACGCGGCTCCGATTCCGGAGGTGCCGCCCGTGATGAGAGCCGTTGCCATGGCTGATACATTACGCTACGGGCACCGTAGCGACAGTTGGGTAGACTGAGCGCGTACGGTCCACGCTTCCGGAGGTCATGCGATTGCCTGAGTACACCGAGGCGCCCATCGACCGCACCGACTACCCGGCCCCAGACTTTGATGTTCGGGAGTTTGCGCACACAGCCGCTGGAAGCCATCGCGACAGCCTTAATCTCGAGAGCTACCGGGCGAATCCGCTCAGTACCGAGAGTCTCCGTGTGCTGCGCTACCTGCAGATCGTTGAGCGCGCGACCATGACGCACTTGCGGAGCGTTCTCGTCACGGCGACCCACAAAGATGCTCGAATTACGGCGTTTCTTACGACATGGGCGTATGAAAAGTTCTGGATCGCTGACGCTCTCGAGCAAATCGCGCTCGCCAACGCACCGAAGGGAACCGAACCCGACCGTGCTCCATTCAGAACCCCGACGGAGCGTACAATTCGCGAAGCCGTCTATGCCAACATCGTCGGGGTGCCGATGATTGCGCTGCATATGACACTTGGCACCGTCGATGAATGGCTCACCCAGGCCGCCTACGCCCGAATTAGCGCCCTCGAAGGAAACCAGCAACTGACCGAGACTGTCGAGCACCTGCTCGAACTCAAACGCAGGCAATTGAGTTTCTTTGAACCGCAAGCTCGTTTCCGGCTTGCCGAGTCGCCACGAGCCGCTCGCCTTACTCGGAGACGTTTGGCGAACACCCCATGGCCAATCGGCGCCAAGGCGGAACCCCGAACTGAAACCCACTACTTCTTCAGTCACACCTTCGGCGCGGCACCGGAGATTGTCGCCGAACTCGATGCGCGAGTCGACACGCTTCCCGGCCAGAGCGGCCTTGCTGTCCTCCGGAAAGCTGCAGGACTGTGAACACGACAACTCGAGCGGCGACAACGCGCGCACGCACCCTCACAAACGAGCACGTCTTTCTCACTGGCGGCACCGGATTCGTTGGGCAGGCAATCCTCGAGCGACTCCTGTCGAGCCATCCCGATACCCGCATCACGGTGCTTGTGCGGGGAAAAGGCAACCAGAGTGGACAGGCGCGACTGAGCAACCTGCTTCGCAAGCCGGTCTTTCGGAAGTGGATCGAAGCGGTCGGTCAAGACGAAGCCCGTGCTCAATTTGACGCCCGCGTTCGTGCGCACGAGGGCAGCCTAAGCGAGGTCGGCGAACTCCCGGACGACATAGACGTTGTGCTGCACAGTGCTTCGACAGTGTCGTTCGATCCGCCGATTGATGAAGCATTCGACACCAATGTCGGTGGCGCGTACGGCGTGTACGGCGCACTGTTGGCCAGCGCTAGCACCCCGCACGTCGTGCACATCTCCACTGCATATGTTGGCGGCATCCGTAAGGGAATCGTGCCAGAGGCGACCCTGACCCACTCGGTCGATTGGCGTGCGGAGTACGAAGCCGCGAAGTCGGCACGCGAGCGCGTCGAACTCGAGTCACGTCAGCCAGAAGCGCTCCGCGGCCATCTGAATGCCGCGCGCGCACGACACGGAAAGACCGGCCCACAGGCAGTCGCACAGTTCGCCGAGACCGCTCGCGCAGAGTGGGTTCGTGAACGACTCGTCGACTACGGGCGTACCCGGGCCGAAAGCCTCGGCTGGACCGACGTCTACACGCTCACGAAAGCCTTCGCCGAACGCGCCGCCGAGGAGCTCTGGGCTGACAGCGGGCACCGCCTGTCAATTGTGCGTCCTTCCATCATTGAGAGCGCATTGCGACATCCGTTCCCGGGCTGGATTGATGGCTTCAAAGTCGCAGATCCGCTCATCATTGCTTACGGCCGCGGCCAGCTGCCCGACTTCCCTGGGTTGCCGGATTCCGTGCTTGACGTAATTCCGGTCGACTTCGTTGTCAACGCAGCGCTCGCGGTCGCCGCCCGTGCGGCCAAGCCTCGCGACACCCAGTACTTCCATGTCAGCTCGGGAGCGACCAACCCGCTGCCATTCCACCGCATGTACGAGAACGTCAACGTCTACTTCACCGCGAATCCGCTTCCAGACGAGAATGGCGACATCAGAGTGCCGCTCTGGCGGTTTCCGGGCGGCCAAAGGGTGGAGCGAGCGCTAGCCAAACGTGAGCGCAAGGCTGAGCGGGCAGAGCGAATGATCCAGCGACTCCCGGCAACTCCCCGCACGCGCAAGTGGCTCGATACAGTGACTCGCGGTCAGCACCAGCTGAGCCAATTACGGGCGTTCACAGAGCTCTACCGGGCCTACGTTCAAACCGAGATCATCTTCGACGACACCAACACCCGGGCCCTCCTTGCGAGCCTCCCGGAGAGTGTCCAGCAGACCGAGGGCTTTGACGTCAATGACATCGATTGGGAGCACTACTTCCAAGAGGTCCATTTTCCAGCCGTAACGACCTTGACACGCGCATTCGGCAAGCGGCCGGCCGCGAAATCGCGGTCGACCCGCACGCTGCCAGCGAGATCGGATGTTGTCGCAATCTTCGACCTCGAAGGAACCGTCCTGCATTCCAACCTCGTGCAGCAGTATCTGTTGCTGTGGGCTGGTAGCGTGCCGCGCCGAAGAGTGGCCCACGACCTCGCAAACTTCACCTACTCGCTTCCGAAGTACCTGCGGGCCGAGCGTCGTGATCGCGGAGAATTCATCCGCACTTTTATGCGTCGCTACGAAGGCTTCAAAGTCAGCGAGATCGAGCGCCTCGTGCGCGGCAGTTTTGGGCGCGCCGTCATGCGGCGGTCTCTGCCAGAAGCATTGCGCAAAGTGCAGGAGCACCGGGATGCCGGTCATCGCACGATTCTCGTGACGGGAACGATC
>CAZCOC010000176.1:0-3335 GCA_964500075.1 uncultured Salinibacterium sp. | reverse complement strand
CTTCATTCAGGGTGCAGTGTTCTTCGTTGCAGTCTGGGCGGCGATCAACGGCATCGCAGCACTGGTGATCATGGCGGTGTCGTACTACGCCTTTGGGCGCGGCAACGGGCTCAACTTGCGAGCGAGCGGTGCGCTGCCCGGTTGGCGCCCAGTGTTCCACTCCCTTGGACTCGCCGCGGTGGTGGTGAGTGCAGCATTCGGAATCGTCTTCGTGCTTGATTTCTTCTTCAAGACCGACTTCCGGTTCTGGGTTCTCGCGGTCAAGGCCTTCGAGCCTGACAAGCTCTGGATCGCACTGATCTACGTTCCCTTCTTCTTGCTGTACTTTGTCGCGAACTCGGTGGCCATCAACGCATTCAACCGGTTCACGATCCGGGGCAGTGAGTGGGGTAATACGGCGGTACTAGCCCTGTTCAATGCACTCGCGCCGATCATCCTGGTCGTTGCTCAGTACACGAACTTCTTCATCACGGGCGACGTGATTCCGGGCTTCGGCGGAATCTTCAGTATTTGGTTGTTCCCGGTCATCATCATCCTGATTGTGACCGCCGTCATCTCGCGCAAGATCTATCGCGTAACGAACAACCCGTATGTCGCTGGCTTCATCAACGCGGCGGTGGTCACGATCATCTCGGTGACCAACACCCTGACGGTCGTCTACTAGCAAGGGAGCACAGGGGCGGGTCGCGCGGTGTGCGACCCGCCCCTGTGCTGTTTAACCCTGTGCTGTTTAAGCGGCGGGGTCGCTGGGTGCATTGCCTTTGCGGAAAGAATCGCGGTCGTGACATCAGAAGATATCTCAGAGGGTCTGATGCCTGATGTGCTCAGTGGCCGACCCGGTGGACCTCAGCTGCGGGATCCCTCACTGAGCGGACCACGTTGTCATGGCCAACGAATGGCGGCGAGCATCCGCCCATGGCTCTTTGATCAGTCAGCGCTGGTGCATGTCTGTGCCGTCACGCTCCTCGAAGTCGGCTACTCAGCCCGCAACGGCTCGGAACGCAAGCCACTGCTGCGCACGTGACTGCTAGCGGCAATGCCGGTCGAATACTCATCCGCCTGCGGTCGAGAATCGGGCCATCGGCGCTCAGGGCCAGTTGGCCGATCGGGGCCAGCATCGGGCACCTTCGATTCCGGATCTGCTCATCGCTGCGCCTGCCGAGATTGGCAATCTCACAGTCCTCCAGATGGCAAAGACTTTGAACTGATCGCCGAGTTGACCGCATAGCGGGTCGAACGACTCATCGCATAGGTAGGCCCAGCGCTCGCGGGAATGATTGCGTGGTGCGCACCTTTAGTCTCTCAATACACACGCATCGATCCCGAGAGAATCCGTTCTCGTCAACCCATCGACGCGGTCGGATGTCATCGGTGCCTGAGCGGGTCTACGTCCGCTCCTGCAGCCGGGAACCAAAGCTGGCATCACCTCTGCCAGGGTCTCACGCGAGCACACCGTCGCCTCGCCAGAGCCCAGACTCACCGTCATCGCTGGCGGCAAAGTGACGACCTATGGTGTGATGGGGAGAGATGCCGTTGACTTCGCGCTCGGTTACCCGGCCAGGCTGCGTCCGTCCGTCACAGTGACGCTTCCGCTCGTCGGGGCAGCGGGCACCGATGCTGCCGCTGCTGAGCTCGCGGTGCACACCAGTCGCTTCGGCTGGGATGCTCGGCTCACCGATCACCTCATGCACCGCTTTTGCGCGAACGTGCGAGACATCGTGGCGATGTGCGAGGCGGATCCCGCCATGGCGCAGTCCAGAAAGCCTCAGCAAGCGGTAGTGAACCCGCCCGCGTGTCAAGTCAAGGAATCGACGTACCCAAATGCACGTTGACTCCGCTTATCGTACATTTGCGTATCCAGACGTACAGTAAAAGCGTGTCTACTGCCGACCCTCTCAGCGTTTCAGACGCCCGCGATCAGCTCGCCTCGATAATCAACCGTGCTCGAGCCAGCCACGAACCAGTGTTCTTGTCCCGGCGAGGCCAGCGAGTTGCTGCCGTCATCGATGCGGATGACCTCGAGCGCCTTATCGAGTTGGCCGAGGACATGACCGATATTCGTGCAGCCGAGGAATCACGCGCAGGGCCCAAGCCGCGATCGACCTCCTCGCATCCAATCCACGACCGCCAAAAGCGATTCAGCTCGTCGGAGGCGCCGGCGAATGGCGGGTGTGAACGGAAGACTACCGGATCATCTGCGACACTCACGATGATCATCTGATCGTCCTTGTGCTCAGAGTCGGCCACCGTCGCGACATCTACGGCGTCCGCTAATGGCTCGCACGCTCGTCACTGGCATGGCGGCCTTGCTTGAACACGAGCGCAACCAGGTCTTCTAGCCCGTCACCCGTCGCATGTCTCACCGGTGATACACTAGCGCAATGGTCGCTGTTAGTGTGCGGGAACTTCGTAACCACGGTGGCGACGTGCTGAACCGTGTTGCCGGTGGCGAATCGCTGATCATCACGCGTGACGGTGCAGAAGTTGCCGAGCTCCGTCCATTGCGGCGCCGTGCCGTGCCCATCGCGGAACTTGTTGCCCGTCGTGCAGCGCTGCCGCCGATAGACGGTGCGAGTTTGCGCAGTGACATCGACTCGATCCTGGATCCGATCCTGTGAAGCTCTCGTCGCCGCAAGGTCTGCTCGATACTTCGACGCTCATTCTCCTCGGTCGGCTTTCGCCTGCGGCACCCCTTCCGGCAGAGGCGTTCATCAGTTCGATCACTCTGGCCGAGTTGTCGGTTGGTCCTCTCCTTGCGACTACCGACGAGGTAAGGGCTGCACGCCAAGCGCATCTTCAGCAGGCCGAGGCCGATTTCGAGCCCATCCCTTTCGACGCCAGCGCGGCTCGCGCGTTCGGCCGCGTGGCAGCCTCCCTCCGCAGTTCCGGGCGAAAACCGCCCGCGCGCGCCTACGACGCGCTCATCGCGGCCACCGCCATCGCCAACACCCTGCCGCTCTACACCTGCAATCCATCGGACTTCGAGGACATCGGCGAGCTCGTTGTGGTCGCGGTGCCGCATCCCGACGGCGAGTGACAGAGCGAGTTCACGGCACACGAAGCCCGCCAACCAACATCGGCGGGAATGATTGCGCGGTCCGAGCCCTTTACTCTCTCAATACATACGCATTGATCCCGGGAGGCGCGGCAGCTCATGACGACGGCAAGCGAAACAGAGTTCGGCATCGGCACCTTCGGCGACGTGACCGTCGACCTCAAGGGCGAGCCGGTAAGCCAGGCGCAATCGCTCCGGAACGTCATCGCAGAAGGGGTGCTGGCTGACGAGGTCGGGATCGACTTCATCGGCGTCGGCGAGCATCACCGAGTCGACTTCG
>CAZCOC010000175.1:0-3355 GCA_964500075.1 uncultured Salinibacterium sp. | reverse complement strand
TGGTACTGCAAGGGTGACCTTGTGGGAGAGTAGGACACCGCCGGACTTCTTTGTAAAGTGGCCACCCCAGTTGTTGAAAAACAGCGCGGGGGTGGCCATTTTGCGTTAACCGGATCAAGCTATCGACCTCGAGGAGCATCGTGAGCGACACGCGAGGCGGACCGCCGCCAGGCAAGGGTCATGCCAGGAAGCCGGACGAGAAGCGGCTCTGGACACAGGGCGGCTCTCCTGCCAGGGGCGACCGCGACGCGCGCCAACGGGAGACACCAGAGGATCGTGACCCGTTCGGCATTCGTTCGGTCAGGGCGTTCCACGAGGCGCCCGAGATTCCAGAGGACGTTACTCCCAAGCAGCTTGACCGGATTGCGCTCAATGAACTCAAGACCCTCAGCAAGGAAAACGCCGAGGGGGTCGCACGGCATTTGGTGATGGCAGCACGCCTGATCGAGGACGACCCGGACTTGGCCCATCGCCATGCGATTTCGGCCGCTCGACGGGCCGGTCGCATCGGCGTTGTGCGCGAGACGCTTGCGATCACTGCATACGCAACGGGCGACTACGCCTTGGCGCTGCGCGAACTGCGCACCTATCGCCGCATCACCGGGCGCGATGACCAGCTGCCGATGATGGTCGACTGCGAACGCGGCCTCGAACGTGCCGACCGCGCTCTCGAGCTTGGGCATTCCGTGAGCCGAGCATCCCTAGCGGTGCCAGTGCAAGTCGAGCTCGCGATTGCGATGTCCGGCGCACGACTCGATCTCGGTCAAGTCGACGCTGCGCTGGTTGAACTTGAGATTGCGCAATTGGATCCCTCGACCGCCTACTCATTCAGCCCAGCACTCTTTGCCGCCTATGGCGTTGTGCTTGAAGAACTCGGGCGGGATGCTGAAGCGAACCTGTGGTTTGAGCGAGCCGATGTCGCCGCAGATGCGCTCGACAACGAGGATGGCGCTGATGACACGATCGAAGTCGTCGAGGAGGAGCTTGGCGTCGAGGAGGAGCTTGCTTTCGAGGAAACGAAGCTTGACGATGAGCAGTAGCCCACTTTACGGCGCAGCGGTCGTGCTCGCCGACCTCGACGGTGTGATCTATCGCGGGCCCGCGGCCATCCAATATGCCGTTGAGAGTATGAACGCGATCAATGAGTCGGTCCGAGTCGGCTACATCACCAACAACGCGTCGCGCACCGACGTCACGGTCGCCGCGCACCTTGCTACCCTCGGATTGCAGGTCGAACCGGGGGATGTCGTGACCTCATCGCAGGCCGCCGTGCGCCTGCTCGCAGGACTTGTGCCGGCGGCATCCACCATTCTGGTCGTTGGTGGCGATGGGCTGACCAACGAGGTCGAGCGCGCTGGGTTCACCGTGACCCGGTCTGCCGATGACGACCCTGCCGCTGTTATCCAAGGATTCGCCCCAGAAGTTGGCTGGCTGCAGCTCGCCGAGGCGGCCTTTGCGCTCAAACCCCGAGCGAGCGCCGAGATTCCGTGGGTGGCGACGAACACGGACTGGACGATCCCGCAAGCCCGGGGCACGGCGCCGGGCAACGGCACCCTTGTTTCTGCCGTGCACACTGCGGTCGGTCGACTGCCGATCGTTGCTGGAAAGCCTGAGGTCGCGATCTTCGAAGAGGCCTTCACCCGATTCGGTTCGAGAGAGGCGGTCATGATCGGCGACCGCCTCGACACCGACATTCTCGGAGCGAATCGAGCTGGCATCCGATCGATTTTCGTGCTTACCGGCATCGACCAAGCCAAGCAACTGCTGGCCGCGGTGCCGAACGAGCGCCCGACCTACATCCTCGATGACCTTCGCAGTATGCACGAGCCGTACCCGCCGACCGAGGTGCGCGAGAAGCGCGGCGCGGTTCTGACGAGCGTCGCAGATGCCACGGTGAAGCGAACCGGCCTCACACTGTCGGTCGAACGTGGCTCTGGCATCAACCTGCTACGAGCTGGCGCTGCTGCTATCTGGAGTGCGCCGGCCGCGATCTACGCGCTGGACGTGCCTGCCGAGCTCTACCGGGATCGGTGACGTAGAACGGATCGGGAAACACAACGACTTCGACGTCGTTGAATGCACCGTTGAAAATGACCACGGGTCCGCTGGCCCCGAGTATGCCCACGAGCGTACCTGAGAATGTTGCCGAGATGAGGGCAGTATCAGTGCCTGTCGACTCCCATTTTGTCACCTCAAACACGAAATCTGTCTTCTGCTCGGGAACGTCATACTGATATCCCCACGTTGCCACATCATCGGTGCCGCCGGTCGGTGGTCCGGAGAAATTGACCTCTGAAAGATCTTGCACCGGCCCGGTGGCCCCAGTGAACCCAAAGACGCCGAACGTCAACTGACGGGCATCAGGTGAGGTTGCGGAAGGAAACGCGAGCTGAAGGTACGTCCTGCCCTCTGGATCCAGACTCGGCGCACCGCCGGCAAAGTATGACGCGCTCGGAGCGCTCCCGGTCCAATCGACGCCGTCGACGAGCATCGCGGCCGCTGGCGAGCTTGGCTCTGCCTCTGGCGCAGCGGACTCTGCCGCAGGTGCAACTCCTTCATTGTCAGGAGCTTGCACCGGTGAAGCCGGCGCGCAGCCGACGATCAACGATCCCGCAGCGACCATAACGAGGGTGAATCTCAACAATGCCATCGAGGTCATGACGAAAGCATCGCAGGTGCACCACGATTGGTCACTACATGCGCGCCCCAGCTCTGGCTGGCGGCTGACCAAAGAATAGGATTCAGTCATGGACGACACCCTTTCCTCCGAGTCGGATGCCCTGCTCTCGCGCCTTCGCGCGATTGAGGATCAACCGCTCGAGACGCGGGCCGAAGCGTTCACGCACCTGCACGATGAGTTGCGGCAGCGGCTCGAAGGCGGGGACCAACCTGCCTGAGCGACTTGACACGGCGCTGGCTTCACGGGGCCAGGCCCGCTCGCGCACTCACGCCGCAAAACTCATCGCGGCTGGGCTCGTCACGATTGACGGGCATCCAGCCGTCAAGCCCTCTGCTCCGGTCGAGGCGAATCAGGTCATCGCGGTCGCTTCGAGCGACCACTACGTGAGCCGAGCCGCGCACAAACTCATTGCCGCGCTCGACGCCTTTGAACTGGATGTCACTGGTCGCGTCGCGCTCGACGCCGGCGCGTCAACTGGCGGCTTCACGCAAGTGTTGCTCGAGCGCGGCGCGCGTCACGTGCTCGCCATCGATGTCGGTCACGGCCAACTCGCGCCCGAGATTCGAGCCGATGCCAGCGTTAGCACCGTCGAGGGATTCAACATTCGTAAGCTTTCGCGAGAGTTCATCGAGGCGCAGCGCGCGGTGCCAGAGCCGCCGACCCTCGTCACGGCCG
>CAZCOC010000174.1:1051-3393 GCA_964500075.1 uncultured Salinibacterium sp. | reverse complement strand
GTCTTGTAGAGCTCGATGATGTCCTTCACGAGCACGACGTAGCTGCGGAAGAAACCGACGCGAGCTGCAGGATCCTTCGTCGGCGACGCTTCTGGCACATTGAACAGAAGGGGCAGCGAGAAGATGATGGTCCAGACGCCGGCGCCGACGGCGATCAGCCGGAATGCGAGACCGTTCGAGGTGTCGAGGCCGAACCATTCAGCGGTCGTGAGGGCGACGACGATAACGAGCGCGATGATGCCACCGATGTAGCCAAGTCCCCAACCGAGACCGCTGACCTTGCCGATCGTTTTTCGGGTCGAGACCTGCACGAGCATCGCGTTGTAGTTGACTCCCGCGATCTCGGCAACGACAGCGCCGAGCGCGAGGACCCCCGCACCGAACCAGAAGTAGGCCGGGTCTGCATAGACGAAGAACAAGGTGAACTGCAGAAGGGCGAGGATCGCGGTGAAGAGCAGCAACAGGCGCTTCTTGATGCCACTCGCATCCGCGCGTTGCCCGAGGACGGGAGCCAGCAGCAGGATGAGCAATCCGGCGATTGTCGTCGCTAGGCCGTACCCAGAGGCAAGGTCGGCAAGCGCACGCTCCTTCACCGGATCGGTGATGGGGAGGGCTGCGATGTCGGCCGGGAGGAAATTGTCAGAGACGAGGTAGAGCGAAGCGAAGACGAAGGTGAGGATGACCGAGTTGAACGGCTGCGTTGCCCAGTCCCACATTGCCCAAGAAACGACCTGTTTGCGCGGCACCACCTTGTCTTCTCCGAGCTTTTGACCGGCAGCACCCACCGCCAAGGTGTTGGCAGGCATGGGAACCTGGGCGCTGGTCGGAATCATCGGGGATTCGGGCTGCTCATCCATCATGGCAACACGCTAGTGGCTAGAGGTGTTCTCTGGGTTAACGTTTACCTTTCGCAACCAACCCTGCGCCGTCGTGTGGATCAGTACGAGTGTCACTGCAGCGAGCACCGCGTTGCGGAAGGCCGGGTCGAGTCCGTCCTGGCCAGGTCAAACGAGCCCCGGCTGATGAAGGCTCGAAGCCATGCGACGCCCGCTGCAATGAGCACGAGTGCCGCAAGACTCTCCCAGACGATCAACCCGACGTATGCGACGTTCCACACGACGGGATCCCTGATTGCGAGCCACATTACGTCCGGGTCAAGCCCGGTGCCGTTGGCGGCCCGAAGTTGGTCGTATCCATCGAGAGAACGTGTTTGACGAAGGCGAAGTTCGTGTCGTAGTCGGTGATGTTGCCCAGCGCCCCCAGAAAAATGTAAGGCGCGTTACGGGCAATTAGCACGGCAACTGCAACCGGCACCGAGCCAAGCTAACGTCACCTTGAGTCGACCTGACTCAAGTTTGACTTGACAGGGCGGCCCACAGATACCAAACTTGACACACTGCCACTCAGGTTTTCGATTGCGGGCTAGTCCGCGCTTCTAACTGCCAGAGCCGAGCAGGCCACATGCATCACAAGCAAGGAGAGAGCACATGGCTCGAGCAGTAGGAATTGACTTGGGAACCACGAACTCAGTCGTGGCCGTTCTCGAGGGTGGGGAACCCACCGTCATCGCGAACGCAGAGGGTTTTCGCACCACCCCATCGGTCGTCGCGTTCACCAAGGATGCCGAAGTGCTGGTCGGCGAGACCGCCAAGCGCCAGGCCGTCACCAACGTCGACCGCACCATCTCGTCCGTCAAGCGCCACATGGGAACCGACTGGAAGCAGGACATTGACTCCAAGAAGTACACGGCGCAGGAGATCTCAGCGCGTATTCTCGCCAAACTCAAGCGTGATGCTGAGCAATACCTCGGCGAGCCAGTAACCGATGCCGTAGTCACGGTTCCCGCGTACTTCAACGACGCCGAGCGTCAAGCCACCAAGGAGGCCGGCGAGATCGCCGGCCTCAACGTCCTGCGCATCATCAACGAGCCGACCGCTGCCGCACTCGCGTACGGCCTCGACAAGGGCAAGGAAGACGAACTCATCCTTGTCTTCGACCTCGGTGGTGGAACCTTCGACGTCTCGCTGCTCGAAGTGGGCAAGGACGACGACTTCTCGACCATTCAGGTCAAGTCCACCTCCGGCGACAACCGCTTGGGCGGCGACGACTGGGACAACCGCGTCGTTGACTACCTCATCAAGCGGTTCAAAGAAACTACCGGCGTGGATGTCTCGACCGACAAGATCGCCAAGCAGCGTCTCAAGGAGGCCTCTGAGCAGGCGAAGAAGGAACTCTCGAGCCAGACATCGACCACCATTCAGTTGCCGTACCTCTCGCTCACCGAGAATGGACCGGCCAACCTCGATGAGACGCTTACCCGAGCCAAGTTCGAGGAGCTGACC
>CAZCOC010000174.1:0-1041 GCA_964500075.1 uncultured Salinibacterium sp. | reverse complement strand
GCACGAAGAAGCCATTCAACGACGTGATCAAGGAAGCGGGCGTCAAGCTCTCTGAGGTTGACCACGTCGTATTGGTCGGCGGATCCACTCGCATGCCCGCCGTGGTTGAGCTTGTCAAGAAGCTCACGGGCGGCAAGGAGCCGAATAAGGGCGTCAACCCGGATGAGGTCGTCGCCGTCGGCGCGGCGCTCCAGGCTGGTGTGCTGAAGGGTGAGCGCAAGGACGTTCTCCTGATCGACGTCACCCCATTGAGCCTCGGTATCGAGACCAAGGGCGGCATCATGACGAAGCTCATCGAACGCAACACCGCGATTCCGACCAAGCGCAGTGAAACCTTTACGACCGCTGACGACAACCAGCCGTCTGTTGCCATTCAGGTGTTCCAAGGCGAACGCGAGTTCACGCGCGACAACAAGAACCTGGGCACCTTCGAACTGACCGGAATCGCCCCGGCACCGCGAGGCATCCCCCAGATCGAGGTCACGTTTGACATCGACGCAAACGGCATCGTGCACGTGTCCGCCAAGGACAAGGGCACGAGCAAGGAGCAGTCGATGACGATCACCGGAGGCAGTTCTCTGTCGAAGGATGACATCGAGCGCATGGTTCGTGAGGGTGAGGAACACGCTGCGGAGGACAAGGCGCGTCGCGAGGCAGCCGAAACTCGCAACACCGCAGAGCAACTCGCATACTCGACAGACAAGCTCATCAAGGACAACGAGGACAAGCTGCCCGCCGACGTGAAGAGCGACGTGCAGGCCGACGTTGATGCGCTCAAGAGTGCACTCGCCGGGGATGACGAGGCGGTCGTAAAGACAGCCTTCGACAAGCTCACTGCAAGCCAGACCAAGCTCGGCGAGGCGATCTACTCTGCTGCGCAGGCCGAACCGGCCGAGGGCGAAAGCGAGCCGGCCGCAGCGGAGAGCGACGAAGACATCGTTGACGCTGAGGTGGTCGAGGATGAATCCGACGACAAGGCCTCCGCGCCGGACCCCGACCCCAAGAAGTAGGCGATCATGGCTGACAAGAACAAGCCCGAGA
>CAZCOC010000173.1:0-3395 GCA_964500075.1 uncultured Salinibacterium sp. | reverse complement strand
TCTCGTCACCCCACTGGGCGATCGCGCCGGTCTGAAGATTCGACGACGGGCTGAGCTCGAGCGCAATCTCGCGATCCTTCACCCACTGTGCGACCGGGCCGAGCGTGACGTAGGTGTTCTCATCATCCTCGTCGGCAACGATGACGTCCTCTGCGATTCGCACGCCGTGCCCGAGCCGCAGAGCGCGACCGTCAAAGAGCGCACCGCGAATGCTATGGATGCCGTCGGCTTCGCCAGCGTGGACAGTCGTTGGCAGGTAGTTCTGGGCGAGGTAGTCGAAGGCATCCCGCAGATTGCTGGCCGGGAATCCCGCCTCGGCGCCGGCAATGTCGAAACCGACGA
Organism: uncultured Salinibacterium sp.; assembly: GCA_964500075.1. Taxonomy (GTDB): domain Bacteria; phylum Actinomycetota; class Actinomycetes; order Actinomycetales; family Microbacteriaceae; genus Rhodoglobus. Next base: position 3,053 of record CAZCOC010000173.1, on the reverse strand, counting down.
CCCCGCGAGTGTGGTGGCGCACAGCGAGGTGGGCGATTTCGAGGCCGCGATCAGCGTGGCGCATCGCGCTCACGAGCTGACCGATGCGGATCGTGTGACCACTGCCGCTGGCTAGGTCGATGCCTTCCTCGATGCCTTGCTGCACAGCCTCGACCGTCTCGTCGAGGCTGAGCCCGCGAGTGAGATGCTGCTCAGGCGCCCATCGCACCTCGCCGTAGATGACACCGTCAGCGGCGAGGTCTTCGACGAACTCCCTCGCGACGCGCACGAGCCCCGCGTGCGTTTGCATCACCGCCGTCGTGATGTCGAAGGTCTTGAGGTACTCGACGAGCGAACCGGAGTCAGACTTCTCAGCGAACCAAGACCCGAGGGATGCGGCATCCGCCTCTGGAAGCGTATGCCCTATCTCGGAGGCGAGTTCGATGATGGTCTGAGGTCGCAACCCACCGTCGAGATGATCGTGAAGGGAGACCTTCGGGAGCGCTGTGATGCTTGCGCCGCCTCCTGGCATGAGGTACTCGTCATTGGCGGCGTTCATGCGTCCAATCTAGCGCTTGGCTCAGCGCGCAGGCCTTGAAATCGGGTTGCGTCGTCGGCTGGGCCGGACTGACCTGCTAGACGTTCGGTGATCTCGCTAGCGGTGGCAGCGGCCGCTGTGGCGACATCATCGACCGGGATGCCGCTGAAGGTCGTCGAGACGTATGGCACCGTGATCGTGGCGATTGTGGCATCCCGTGGATCGCGGATGGCTGCGACAACGTCTGTGATGCCGGCCTGGAGTGGGTCCGGTCGCACGAGGAGAGCCCCCCGCCCGCTCAGGACTGCCCCGGTCGCTGTTGAGTCGACCGGGAACAGCGCACCGACCCGCACCCGGTACCCGAAGTCGGCAGGGCTCTCGACCTGCGCGATCACCCGAACTCGGTCAGCGTCGAGCACGCTGAGGTTGCATGACTGCTTCACGGTCTCGGCGAGCGAACGCATTGCAGGCATCGCCGCGGTCACGAGCGCGCGAAGCGGTGGATGCCGGTGAGCCAGATCAAAGAGCTTCATCGAGCTGAAATAAAGCCCAGACTGCGCGTCGCGCAGCACGTACCCGCGACGCTCGAGGGTGGCGAGCATGCGGAACATCTGGCCGACGCTGCGACCGCTCGCCTCCGCGATCTCGGACTGGCTGAGTCCGCCAGCCGTCTCGGCGAGCAGCTCGAGAATGTCGAGACCCTTATCGAGAGCTGGAGCGGGGTAGGCGTTCATCGCTCGGCGTTCATCGCCGCCACCATTCGTCGCGCGATCTCACGATCGAGGTCGTCCGGCACGGGCTGCGCTCCCAGTGTGAGCGTCCCTGGCGCGGTCGCGACTCGCTCGAGCGACAGCGTCTGCAACAGAAAGCCGAGGTCCATCGCCTCGAGCGAATTGCCTTTCGGCTCGCGGCCGGCGAGGTTCATCATGCGGCCGTCTGCAATCAGGACCACGTGACGACCGTCAGGCAATTCGATGCGCTCGATCGCGTCATCCAGCATTCGACTGCCTGTTGCGAGTGCGCGCAATGCTGGCACGTCGATCTCCCACGGAAAGTGCCCGCAGTTGGCCAGTACGGCGCCGTCTTCGACCCGCTCGAAGAACGCGGTCGACAGGATCTGCGGATGTCCCGTCGCCGTGAAGAACACCTCGCCCCAGCCAGCAAGGTTCAGAGCCGTGTCCACACGAAAGCCGTCCATCGCCGCCTCGAACGCCTTGAGCTCGTCGACTTCGACGACTGCGACTTTGCCGCCGAAAGCCCGCAGGTAGTGCGCGATCCCGCGTCCGCACCAGCCATAGCCAGCAACGACGAATCTGCGGCCGTTGACCATCATGTTGGTGATGCGCATGAAGCTCTCGACGACGCTCTGCCCGACCGCGTGCTTATTTTCACCGATCGCCTTGAGCGGTGAATCGTTGATGACGATCATCGGAAACGGGATGCGCCCAGCCAGCTCGCCTCGCAAGCGCAAGCCGCCTGAGGTGGTCTCCTCTGTTCCGCCGATAATGGCTGGGCCGGCGGCGGGACCTGGACCGCCGGTGCCACCTAGGCCGCCGGCGTCACCGGTGCCGTCGGTTGCGGTCTCCGGCGAACTGGCAATGATCGCCGCAAGGTCAGCACCGTTGTCGAGCAGCATCGTGGGCTTCGAGTCGATGACGGATGCCACGTTGCCCAGGTGCTGCGTCAGGTCGTCGTCGCGCGCGCCGAACACGGTCATGCCGAGTGTCTTCAGGTACGCGACAACATCATCTTGCGTTGAGCCGTGGTTGCCGGTCGCAACCAGTTCCGCACCCCCGGCCGCGAGGGTCTCGAGAAGCACTGCGGTCTTTGGCTCAAGGTGCAGGGACATCCCAATGCGATGTCCTGCGAATGGCAGCGTCTCGGCAAAGTCCAAGCGAGTCCGAGCGAGCAGCGGCATGCGAGATCGAATCCACTCGACCCGAGCGGAGCCTCGAGCAGCAAGTTCTGAAGTCATGACCACACTCTACATATATGAACGACGCTTTCATATATGTCGGATACCACTAGGCTGGTGCCATGGCGACGAAGATCATTCTCGACTGTGACCCCGGCCACGACGACGCGATCGCGATGCTGCTTGCCTGGGGCAATCCCGACATCGAACTGGTCGGCGTCACGACAGTTATGGGCAACCAGGCGATTGAGAAGGTCACGCGCAATGCGCTTGCTGTCGCTCGGGTTGCTGGCATCACCGGGGTGCCGTTCGCGCGTGGCGCACACCGCCCACTCGTGCGCGAGGTCGAAGTGGCCGACAGCATCCATGGCGAATCTGGACTGGACGGGCCGGTGTTGCCCGAGCCGACCATCACACTCGATCCGCGCCACGCCGTCGACTTCATCATCGATACGATCATGGCCGCTGAGCCGGGGCAGATCACCCTCGTTCCGACTGGCGCGCTCACCAACATCGCGATGGCGGTGCGCAAGGAGCCGCGCATCGCCGAGCGCGTTCGCGAGGTCGTGCTCATGGGTGGGGCGGTCGGCGGCGGCAACTGGTCGGCAACAAGCGAGTTCA
>CAZCOC010000172.1:0-3397 GCA_964500075.1 uncultured Salinibacterium sp. | reverse complement strand
TGTCGCGGGCGACGAGCGTGTAGAAGTTCGCCGGAAGCCCACTCTCCTTCGGGCGCAGCAGCCGGCCGAGGCGTTGCGCCTCCTCCTGGCGCGATCCGAATGAGCCGCTGACCTGAATCGCGACCGTCGCTTCCGGCAGATCGACGGAAAAGTTCGCGACCTTCGAGACCACGAGCACCGTGATCGATCCCTCACGGAAGGCTTGGTAGAGCCGCTCGCGCTCGTCGACCGGGGTCGCGCCCGTCAGCTTCTGGGCACCGAGGGCATCCGCCAGTTCGTCGATCTGGTCGAGGTACTGACCGATCACGAGAATGCGCTCGCCAGCGTGCTTCGCGACGAGTTCCTTGACGACCCCGAGCTTCGCGGGCGCGGTGGCCGCCAGCCGGTAGCGCTCGCTATCTGCGGATGCCGCATACTCGAGCCGCTCGTGCTCCGGCAGGTCGATACGCACTTCGTAGCAGGACGCTGGCGAGATGAAGCCTTGCGCCTCGATCTCCTTCCACGGAGCATCAAAGCGCTTCGGGCCAATGAGCGAGAACACGTCACCCTCGCGCCCGTCCTCGCGGACAAGTGTCGCGGTCAGCCCGAGCCGGCGTCGCGCCTGCAGCTCGGCGGTGAGTTTGAACACGGGTGCTGGCAACAGGTGCACCTCGTCGTAGATCACGAGGCCCCAGTCGAGCGCGTTGAGCAGCGCGAGGTGGGCATACTGGCCCTGCCGCTTCGCCGTCAGGATCTGATACGTCGCGATCGTCACCGGGCGGACTTCCTTCACCTGACCGGAGTACTCGCCGACCTCATCCGCCGTGAGAGTGGTGCGCGCCAGAAGCTCGGTCCGCCACTGCCGCGCCGACACCGTGTTTGTGACGAGGATGAGCGTGGTCGTTTTGACGGCCGCCATCGCGCCAAGCCCGACCAGAGTTTTGCCAGCGCCACAGGGGAGCACGACAACTCCTGAGCCATTGGCGATGAAGTTCGAAACCGCCTTGTTCTGATAGTCGCGCAGAGCCCATCCGGAGGTAAGGAGGTCGATGTCGTGCGGGGTGCCAGGCGTGTAGCCGGCGAGATCTTCTGCGGGCCAGCCGAGCTTGAGCAACTCCTGTTTGAGTTCGCCGCGCGCCCAGGCTTGCACAACGAAGCTATGCTCCCCGCGCTTCTCGAGCAAGAGCGCCGCAACTTTACGTGCGCGTGTGATCTCGTTGAGCACGGCTGCATCGGTTGCCGTGAGCGTGAGTGCACCGTCATCCGCCCGCTCGATTCGCAGTCGACCGTAGCGGCCGACGGTTTCGGTGATGTCGACCACGACGCTCTGCGGGATTGCGAACTTTGAGTAGCGTTCGAGCGTTGCGAGCATGTCCGCCGCGTCATGGCCGGCAGCCCGCGCGTTCCAGAGCCCGAGCCGCGTGATGCGATAGGTGTGGATGTGCTCGGGTGCACGCTCCAACTCCGCGAAGACCGCAAGGTCGTGGCGGGCATCGTTTGCCTCAGGATGCGCGACTTCCAGCAGGACTGTTCGGTCACTTTGCACGATGAGCGGACCGTGTTGTGGCATCCGATAAGCCTACGTTGCCGCGGCTCGCGCGCTGCTCAGCCGACCACTACTGTGCCGGCCCGACCGCCGTGATGCTCGCGAGCGGCAGCGTGCGCTCAATGTCTGACTTGCGATCCTTCGCGCGCAGTCGCCCGCCGCCGACGCTCGCCGGTTCGAGTTGGTAGTTCGCGCTCGACCCGTCTGGCAGCTGAACCGTCACGGTGATGGCGAGCTTTCCGCGGATTGCAACATCGAGCTGCCGCGACAGCCAAGCTTTGCCGGTGATCTCCGGGTCGCCCGAACTGCCGATGCGTAACTTTTCGATGAGCGCGACGCCGGGGGAGGTGCGCGGGGCGCTTGCCGGTGCCGGCGACTCGCGACGCCCAATGTGCACGACCTCGGCAAACGCGTCTTCGGCAGCGACCGGGTAGCGCGCGTTGCTGATGGCCCAGAACACGACATCACGGTCGGTGCGGCTGAGCAGCCGCGTGCCGTCGACCGTGAGCCCGAGGCTATTCAGTGCTTGATCGACGTGCAAGGTTCGCAACAGCCCGGCATCGCTCGAACGAACATAGCTGCGGCCATCCGGTGTGGAGCCGACTCGCACGAGTCCATACCGCGACGCGGCCTCGCTCAGCAGATAATCCAATGGCTGCGGGATACCGGTGATCGCGATTTCGCCGAGGAACTGCCGAATGGATTCCTCGGTTTCGCCGGTTGCCAGCGCTCGATAGACGCTCGGCGTCGAAATGCGGTATCTGGATGCGAGAGCCCGGCCCTCGACGTCCGCAATGCGGCGCAGTCGAGCATCGATCGCCGGCGCAAGCGGGCCGGGCGAGACAATCGAGAGGTCGTGCTGCAGATAAACCGACTCAACCTCGGTCGGGAAGAGGGCGGTCATTGTGGTGACCGCAGCATCGACGCCGTCCGCGAGTAGCGCGCGTCCAGGAGCGCTCGCTACGTGCTCTGTTGTGATGCCGAGCGATTCGGCACTGCGAGTGTAGGCGGCGAGTCGACCGAGCATCCACACGCCGCCCGCCGGGAACAACCAGTTGACGTAGTCATCGAGTTGCCCGCCCCATGCCGCGCCTGGCCGAGACACGAGTATCTCGCGAATATCGTCTGGCAGACGCTTGGCCCAGGCTTCCGCCAAGAGCCCCCATCGAGCTCCGGATGCCGCGACCGCCCAGCGCCCGTCGGCATCCGCTGTGCTCCACCGCCCGTTCTCCCGCGCGATGAGCCCGGCTCGCTCGGCGATCTCCACGAGTTCTGCGACCGCGTCGAGCTCGACCCCCATCGCGGCTGCCAATCGCTTATTGTCGGGAAGTGCGATGCCGCCACGGGCGAGTTCGCGGGCCGACTCTTGGCGCAGTTCGGCGATCAGTTCTGCAACGGCAGTGGTGTTCGCGAAGGCGCGTTCTGCGGCGAGCGAGTCGACCGCGTCGGGTTCGAGCGAGCTGACCGCAACTAGCGCCGCCGGGGCGGGCACGGTCTCGAGCTCGGCGATGGACGGCAGTCCCTGTTCCGGCCAGAGTGCCACATGATCGGCGATCGGAGACAGCACCGTGAAAATCCGATTGGCGGGGGGGCCAGCCGCTCGGCCAGCCGGGCTGCCGCTCGCAGTCGTAGCGGCGCTCGCAAGCGCGAGCGCGACTGCCCGTTCGAGCCTGCTGACGGAGGAGCGGTCCAGCTCAGATTCCGCAAGCGCACCGAGGCTCGCCCGGCAGAGAGCGGCGAGGGTCGGGCGGTCGAGTCGAGCGAGAGCGTGAGCGATCGACTCCGGTTCGAGGAGTGCGTCAGCGAGGTCGAAGAAGTCGCGAATTCCAGCCTCCCCGATCTCACGCGCGTCGATCAGTGCGCTCAACTGTG
>CAZCOC010000171.1:0-3532 GCA_964500075.1 uncultured Salinibacterium sp. | reverse complement strand
TATCTCGGGAGCCTGTACGCGTCATACGCCGTCGCGACGACACTGGCCTTCGTGCTGCATAGACGCTTCACCTTCCGGGCGCGCGGCTCAATAGCCCTTGACTTCGTGAGGTTTCAGATTGTCTACGTGGTAGCCCTCGCGGTCAATACCGTCGCCCTGCCCGTGTTGGTTGAACTCGTCGGCCTCGAGCCGGTCGTGGCGCAGGCCTGCGTGGTCGTCGTGACCACGATTCTCAGCTACGTCGGGCATAAGTTTTTCTCGTTCCGGCGGCCACCCGACGGCACGCTCTCCGAATCGGCCGACCAGGATGAGCCCCGGTCGTCCTGACCCCTAGCGTCGGCGAAAGAACCGCACAAGCGGGGCAACGACGCGCACAATGCGATGTCCGATTCTGAAGCTCTCGCTGTGTCGCATTTCGTGCCATGCAAACTCGTAGTCAGCTCGATGCAGGCTGATGAGCCGCTGCATCCGCTTGATCTCGCTGTATCGGCGATTCAACCGCTCCGTGTCCAGCGGCTGATCGAGTTGCTCCAGTGCGATCTGCAACAGTCTCTCGCCGTACGGGTCGAGTCCGCGCACGCTATGCCTAAAAGAGGCCGCAGCAGCACGAAGCAGCGGATCGGTCATGGCGGTCGTCACGATTTCGGCCAACTCGTCAAACTGCGTGAAGAAGCGGACGGCCCCGTGGCCGCCGAGCTCGTCGACGACTTCGCGGGCGACTGCGGTGTCGAAGGCCACGACGGGCACCCCGAAGTCGAGCGAGTCGGCAACGGGGAGCCCGTAGCCCTCGTAGGCCGACGGGAACACGACAACGGCCGCACCCTCAAGAATTCGAGCCATCGCGGAGTCAGAGAGGATGCCGCTGGTGACGATCGCGCGAGTGGGAGTTTCAGCGAGACCGTCGACCGGGCCGAACGCGATCACCGGGCAATCGATCGACTCGAGTGCTCGGGCCGCGAGTGCGACTTGTTTGTGCGGATACGAGTTGCCGAGCACCACGAGATAGTTGTCCGCCTCAAGAATCGACTCGATCCGCTCAGGTAGCGGCTCGTCGAATGCGCCGCCGAAACGCTCGCCAGTGGTGTCTCTGGTCGAGCCCAGGTGAATACCCTCGCCTCGCGTCGCCAGTTGCTCGGCGAGGGCGGGATAGTACGCGGCGGCGTCGGCCAACGAAAAATTGGAAATCGCGACAACTCGGTCAGCATGGGCGAGACCTTGCTCGACGATGATGGGGCGCATGGGGTCCCTCAGCATGAGGTTCCACGCACGAGCGGCGATCATGTCAAAGTGACTCACCACCCACCGGGCGCAGTGGTCGTTGAGCTGGATGAGCTGATCGATGTGGTTGACCGGTGCGAGCGCGATCCCGACGTCATACACCCCCGTGACATCGCGATATGGCACGACCGTCAGTCCATACCGATCAAGGTTGAAGAACGAGATCGACGCTGCCTGAGTAGCAACTGTCACGCTAACGTTCGGTGGAAGAATGGCGTGTGACAGGGTCTTGAGAAATGACAGCGCGTATCTTGTGCTCCCGTTGTACACGTGCGAAAGATGGTGAATGTCAACGAGAATCGACATTCGCTTGGTGGAGGCGAGGATCTCGGCGAACACGTCGGCGGCAGCGTAGGTATACGTCACGAAGTTTTGCACCGCGTCGAGGTAAAACGGATACCGCGCCATCAGTTCGGCGTGATTGTCGGCGTCAATCTTCTTCCTCAGTTCAGTGTCAAAGCTCGCGCTACCGATGTGCGACACGAACGCCCAGTTGGCGATGAGCGAAGAATATCCAGCAGCGTTGATACGCATGCAAAAGTCGTTCTCTTCGTTATAGCCAAGCCCGTAGATCGGGTCGAATAGGCCGTAATTCTTGATGAGCGATCGCCGCACAAGAAGGCAGAACCCGACGGCGACCGGGCTGATGTACCAGCGGGGAAGCAGTGGCGAGACCACGTCGAAGGCGTGGCGATCGTCACCTTCCTGGGCGTTGTCGGCTTTTTCGGTCGGTCGATGGAAGAAGGGCAGGCTCGCGATATTCGCGTTGTTGCTTCGCGGACAGACCGCGCCGTGGTGCTCGACCGCATTGAGTACATCAATGAGTTCTTCCAGTGCACCCGGACTGAGAGCGGCGTCGCTGTTCAGCAACAGCACGTCACTGTCAGTCGGGTCGAGCTCGTACACGGCGCGGTTGCAGGTCTTGACGAACCCCAAGTTTTTCGGATTGCGGTGATATGCCACTCCCGGCCGGCCGGCCACTGCCTTCAGCACGTCTGCCTCAATCTGGTCGGCGTTTGGCCCGCAGTCGTTGACGAGCAACAGAGAGTGGATGTCCAGATCGACGTTCTCGAGGATCGACGCGAGACAGCGCTCAAGAGAACTCCAGTCGCCATAGATCGGTACGACGATGGTCACAGCTCGCGCGGGCATGCACACTCCTCTTTCCGCGATCGACCCTATCCGTTTCTCGTCACCCGACGGGTTCGCCGACTTCTGCGGACCCCGAAGAACACGCTGGGCCGCAATCCGGTGTGGTTACCGTTGTGGTTACGGGTGTCGCTACGGGTGTCCCCCCGGGTCGGCTATTGTCATCAGTGACTACTGGGGAGTTGATGGAACGCACCGCCGCCGCCGTCCGGCAGTTCGAGGCGCTCGCCGACCCACTCATGAGGGGTGGCCGTGGCGCGGGGATCATGGCCGAGGTGATCGTGCGCCAAGGCCACGGCCGTGCTCAACGAACAGTTCGCGGTCGCCAGGGCTACAAGGCCGATTGCATCGAGGAGATCGCGTGGCGGGCGGGCTGGATCGACGGCCGCCAGTTGCGTGCCCTTGCGCGACCTCTCACGAAGAGCGGGTATGGTCGCTACCTTGTGGAGCTACTGGAGAACCGTTGACCGTCATAGCCGCTGATTCCGCCCCAGCGAAGACTCGGGTGTTGATTCTCACAGGCGACCCGATCGGCAAGAAGATGGCCGGCCCCGCGATCAGGGCGTGGAACATCGCCCTCGTTCTCTCCGCGGAACACGATGTCACTCTGGTCACGACGACCCACCTTGATAAGGTCCCGGCACCATTCAAGTTGCGGCTGGTGCGTCCCCGCGAGCAGGGCAAGTTCGGTGAGCTGGAACAGTGGGCCGACGTCATCCTCTTTCAGGGCCACGCCATGGCGTCGTTCCCGGCCCTGCAGACCTCCGCGAAGATCATCGTCGCCGACATCTACGATCCGATGCACCTCGAACAGCTCGAGCAGGGGGAGGAATTGCCGCGCGGCACGTGGGAGCTCAACGTGCAGACCGCGACGAGGGTTCTCAATCAGCAACTGGCCATCGGGGATTTCTTTCTTTGCGCCTCTGAGCGTCAGCGGCCGTTCTACCTCGGGCAGCTCGCGGCCCTAGGACGCATCAATCCGGCTAACTACGAGCACGACCGTCACCTCGACAAGTTTCTCGCGGTCGCCCCGTTCGGACTCTCCGCAGAACCGCCCAGACACGTACGTCAGGTGCTCAAGGGGGTCCGCCCCGGAATCGGGGTC
>CAZCOC010000170.1:0-3564 GCA_964500075.1 uncultured Salinibacterium sp. | reverse complement strand
CTACCCGACGATGTGCATGGCTCGCGCGGCATCCGTGATGCTGCCGCTGAGCGATGGGTAGACCGGGAAGGCGCGGGCCAGCTGGTCGACCGTCAGGCGGTGCTCGACCGCGAGCGCGAGCGGCATGATCAGCTCCGAGGCGTGCGGCGCAACGATCACTCCGCCGATCACGGTGCCCGAGCGGGTGCTGGCGAACAGCTTCACGAAGCCGTCCTTGATGCCGATCATCTTGGCGCGGGGGTTCGACGCGAGCGGCAGCTTGTAAATATTGCCGGGAGTGATGCCGTCCTCGATCTGCTTCTGTGACCAGCCAACGGTCGCGATCTCCGGTTGAGTGAAGATGTTGGATGCCACGTTCCGCACCTCGATTGGGGTGACACCGTCGCCCATCGCGTGATAGACGGCGGTGCGTCCCTGCATCGAGGCCACGGATGCCAATGGCAGCGAGTCCGAGCAGTCACCAGCCGCGTAGATCATCGGCATCGAGGTGCGCGCGACGCGATTGACCCGGATGTGCCCAGAATCGGTGAGCTGCACGCCCGCCTCTTCGAGTCCGATTCCTTCGGTATTCGGTACGGATCCGACCGCCATCAGGCAGTGGCTGCCCTCGACTGTTCGCCCGTCGGCAAGGGTGGCGATGACCCCGGTCTTGGTGCGCTTGACGGATTCGGCTCTTGATTTGGAGAGCACGGTCATCCCGTTGCGCTTGAAGACATCTTCGATGACCCTGGCAGCGTCCGCATCCTCACCCGGCAGAACCTGATCGCGGGACGAGATGAGCGTGACTTGCGAGCCGAGCGCGCGGTAGGCCGAGGCGAACTCGGCTCCCGTGACGCCGGACCCGACGACGACCAAGTGCGCTGGAGTCTCGTCGAGCAGGTACAACTGGGTCCAGTTGAGGATTCGCTCGCCGTCCGGTTTCGCGCTCGCAAGCACTCGCGGCCTCGCCCCAACCGAAACGATGATCGTGTCAGCATCGACCTCATCGAAATCCGTACCCGACTTGCCCTTGCTCGTTGAGACAACGAGGCGCTGCGGGCCGTCGAGGCGCCCCTCACCTTCGATAACGCGAACGCCAGCCTTGATAAGTTGCGACTTCATGTCATCGGATTGCTGGCGCGCCAACCGCAGAAGCCGCGCGTTGACGGCCGAGAGGTTGACGGCCACCTCTGGCCGCACCGCTCTGCCCGAATCTGAGCGCATGTAGAACTGCACCCCGAGGTCCGCTGCCTCCCGGACGCTATTCGTGGCCTCCGCCGTTGCAATAAGAGTCTTGGATGGCACGACATCGGTGAGTACCGCCGCCCCGCCGACGCCCTCTCGCTCGACGAGCGTCACGTCGGCACCGAGTTGTGCACCTGCGAGCGCCGCTTCATACCCGCCAGGCCCGCCGCCCAGAATGGCGATGCGCTGAGTCCGTTCAAATTCGTAAGCCATGCGCCAATTGTCTCTGGTGTGACATCGCGATCACAACCGGATCCGAAGGAGCCCTACCATTCCTTTGTCGCAACGGTCATGGTTTGAACGCCAAAGGGCAGGAAGCTCAAGGCGGGCTCGACCACCCGTAGGCGGGCGAGGGCTCTGGGAAAGAAGACGATGTAGCCCTGATCTACCTTCGCGGCACCGACCTGTTCGAGCAGCTGTCGAATCTCGCGAGGGCGTAGCAGCACCGCGTCCTCATCGAATGCGCACCGGTCAACGACGCTCCTAGTGAGCGGGTTGTACGGATTGTGCTCAAACACAACCACTCGTCCACCGGGCTTCGCCTTCTGCATCGCGTTGCTCAGCACGCGACGCCTGTCTTGGCGCGGGACATGATGGAGGACCCCAGCGAGGACAACAACGTCAAAAACTGTCGGCGCGATCAGCGCTTCGTCACTGTGGAAAGGAACAGTCGGGAGACGCCGTCGCGCGATTTCAAGGCTCACCGAGGACGGATCGAAGCCGACCACGTGGTCGAAGCTCTCGGCAAGAAGGGCCGTGAGATTGCCGATCCCGCACCCGTAGTCGAGAACCGTGGCTTGAGGCCCGCCGAGACGCTTCATCCGGTCGATCTTGTAGCGCGCGAAGTACCCGACAGGCTCACCACTTGCAGCTAATGTCGCACCGTGGAGTTCGTCATACTGCTCAGCGACGTGATCGAACGCGTTCGGTTCATCGGTTGGCTGATTCATCGCACCCCACGAGTATCGCTTGAAATTTGAGGAGTCGGTGCAGCCTAGCAAGGCAGGAAGTCCAGGCGCTCTGAGCGCGGCGGCAATCGGCCAATAGAGTGGGGGAATGTCTCAGCACGCGCATCCCCTCGATGACCCACTGGCCGACCCGTTCGAGATCGCTACGATCGCAGCGCAGCAACTCGCCGAGTTGACCGGCGTCGAGCGGCACGATATCGCTCTGACGCTGGGTTCCGGGTGGGCGAAGGCTGCCGACCTGATCGGCGAGACCACCGCAACAATCCAAGCGGGCGACGTCATCGGATTCTCGAAACCGGCCCTCGATGGCCATGTCGGCACGCTCCGCTCTGTCCTGCTGCCGAGCGGCAAGCGCGCGCTCGTGATCGGCGCCCGCACCCACTATTACGAAGGCCACGGAGTTCGTCGGGTTGTGCACTCGGTGCGTACGGCTGCTGCGACCGGCGCAACCACGATGATCCTCACCAACGGCGCCGGTGGAATCAAGGAAAGCTGGACCCCGGGCAGCCCGGTACTCATCAGCGACCACATCAATCTGACCGCAGACTCACCGCTTGAGGGTGCGACGTTCATCGACTTGACCGACCTGTACTCGTTGCGTTTGCGCAACCTCGCCCGGTCGGTGGATGCTTCGCTCGACGAGGGCGTGTACTGCCAGTTCCGCGGGCCGCACTATGAGACCCCCGCCGAAGTCCAGATGGCCAAGACGATCGGCGGCCACATCGTCGGTATGTCGACCGCGCTCGAGGCGATCGCGGCTCGGCAGGCTGGCATGGAGATTCTCGGGATGTCGCTCATCACGAATCTCGCTGCAGGCATCCAGAAAACACCGCTCAGTCATGCAGAAGTACTTGAGGCCGGTCGCGAGGCCGAAACACGGATCAGCGGCCTGCTGGCGAAGATCGTGGCGGAGCTGTGAGTCGGCTCGACCAAGCGAGAGCCCGGCTCGACCAAGCGAGAGCCTGGCTCGACCAGGATCCTGACGACACCACGAAAGCCGAACTCGCTGGCCTGATCGCCGCCGCTGAGGCTGGTGAAACCGAGCCCCTTGAGGCACGATTCGCGGGTCGACTGCAGTTCGGTACGGCTGGCCTGCGCGGCGAACTCGGCGCTGGCCCAACTCGCATGAACAGGGTGCTGGTCACTCAGGCGGCGGCGGGGTTCGCGGCGTTCTTGCGCAATCGCGACGATCAACCAAGCATCGTGATCGGCTACGACGGTCGAGTCAACTCTGAGGTGTTCGCTCGCGACACTGCCGTCATCATGGCCGGAGCAGGCGTGCGGGCGATCCTTCTGCCTCGAGCGCTTCCAACTCCTGTGCTCGCCTTTGCCGTGCGCCACTTCGCGGTGAGCGCCGGCGTGATGGTGACTG
>CAZCOC010000169.1:0-3570 GCA_964500075.1 uncultured Salinibacterium sp. | reverse complement strand
ATCCAGCGCGGCCCTGCACACGACGGGCAGCTCGAAGCTGCCCGGCACGCGAAGCTCGGTGACCTCGGCGCCCGACTCGGCGAGTACGCGGCGAGCCCCGGCGAGGAGTCCGTTCGTGATCTCCTCGTGCCATCGGCCAGCCACGATCGTCACCTTGAGCCCGCGTCCGTCCGTTGTGATGGTTGGGGAGCCTGCACCGCTCATTCGCGTGCACCTTTCTGACTGGTGAGAGCTTGGGCTTGAAGGGCCTGCGCGTTAAGCACGGGCGAATCAGGGAGCACATGACCCATTCGGTCGCGTTTGGCCTCGAGGTATGCCTCGTTGAACTGGCCAACGCCGACGACGAGCGGAACGCGATCCAGGATCGTGACGCCCCGACCCTCGAGCTGACGGATCTTCTCCGGATTGTTCGTGATGACCCGAACCTCGCTTAGCCCAAGATCCTCAAGAATTGCCACGGCTGCGCCGTAATCGCGCCCGTCTGCCGGGAGGCCGAGCGCAAGATTTGCATCTAACGTATCGAAGCCGTCCTCCTGGAGTCGGTAGGCCTTGAGCTTGTTGATGAGACCGATTCCCCGGCCCTCGTGACCGCGCATATAGATCACAACACCGCCCTCCTGCTGGATCGACTGGAGCGCGCCATCCAGTTGTGGTCCACATTCGCACTTCTCGGAGTCGAATACCTCGCCAGTGAGGCATTCGGAGTGGACGCGAACGAGTGCACCGTTCTGCGGGGTACCGGAGATGATGGCCAAATGGTCAGCCCCGGTCATCCGATCTCGGTACGCCCTGAAGCGGAACTGGCCGTGTGTGGTCGGAATCGAGGTTTCGACTTCGAAGATCACTCGTGAGGATTCGGGTATTTCGACCGGCATCGGCACGGCAGTGTCGCAGTGCCACTCCTGCAAGTACTCGATGAGCGCCTCGATTGTCACGACCGGGAGGTCGTGCTCTTCGCCCAACTCGATGAGCTCGGGCAAACGCATCATCTCGCCGTCGTCTCGAACGATCTCGCCGATCGCGCCAACCGGGATCAGTCCGGCGAGTTTGAGCAGGTCGATCGCGGCCTCGGTGTGGCCGGCGCGCTCGCGTACCCCACCGTTGAGCGCACGCAACGGCACGATGTGGCCAGGGCGATTGAGTGAAGCCGGGGTCGAGTTCATGTCGGCGAGCACCCGCAGCGTGTGGGCGCGCTCGCCAGCGCTGATGCCGGTGCTCTTTCGGTCCGCTGCATCGACGGTGACTGTATACGCCGTGCCGAGCGGATCCTGATTGTCGATGACCATGAGCGGCAGGGCGAGGCGGTCGGCAAGCTCGTTCGTCATCGGCGCGCAGATGAAGCCAGAGGTGTGGCGGATCATAAACGCCAGCCACTCCTGAGTTGCCGACTGCGCGGCGAGAATGACATCGCCCTCGTTCTCACGGCTCTCGTTGTCGACCACGATCACGGGTCTTCCTTGGCGAAGCGCCTCGAGCGCTTGTGGGATATCGGCGAGACTCACGAGTGGATCCTTTCGCTGAACCGCATTATGCGGGCCACGTGGCGGGCCAGAATATCGGTCTCGAGGTTGACTCGATCGCCCGGTTCGAGCGAACCCAGCGTGGTCGCCGTCAGTGTTTGCGGAATAAGTGACACCTCGAACCAGTCGTCACTGACGGTGCTCACTGTCAACGACGTACCGTCGATCGAGATCGAGCCTTTGTCGACGACGAGCGGCGCGAGGTCCGCGTCGAGGCTGAACCTCAACACGCGCCACGCACTGCCCTCGGTTACCGAGACGACGGTGCTCGTGCCGTCGATATGGCCCTGCACAATGTGTCCGCCGAGGCGATCGCCGACGCTCGCTGCCCGCTCGATGTTTACTGCTGTTCCGGCGGATGCCGCGGCCAAAGTGCTCATCGCGAGCGTCTGGGACATGACATCCGCGGTGAACCAGTCGGCACCCTGGTCGATCACGGTCAAGCACACACCGCTGACCGAGATGGAGTCGCCGTGCTTGGAGTCGGAAGCGGCGTGTGGCGCGCGAACGGTGATTCGAGCGGCATCCTCTTTCGCCTCGAACGCTGTGACCTCGCCGAGTTCTTCGATGATCCCTGTGAACATTGCTAGCTGCTTCCTGTCGGTCGTGCGGTCACGAGCAGGTCCCCGCCGAGGCGCTCGATACCCGTGATGTCAAGGCGTCTGGCATCGGCGATGGTGCCGATCCCGAGGTCGGTGATGGCGAGACGGGGTCCGCCAAGGAGCATGGGCGCGATGTAGATGAGGTACTCATCGACGAGGCCGGCGGCGATGAAGGCACTCGCGAGTGTCGGGCCACCCTCGACGAAGGCGCGCCGGATGCCCTGCTCGAACAACCACGCCAGCACCGCGTCGAGGTCCCGCGTCCCGCTCTCGAGCACCCCGCGCGGGTGGTCCCAGAGTTTCGCGGTGCCCGGGATGGCGCGCTCGCCGATTACGACCGGCAACGGTTGCTCTGGCAGCAGGTCGCCGCCGTCGCTGCGCGCGGTCATGCTCGGGTCGTCGGCGATCACAGTGCCGGTACCAACAAGGATGGCGTCGCTTGCCGCCCGCTGCTCGTGCACCCGCTGACGGGCGGCCGCACCGGTGATCCATTGGCTTGAGCCGTCGGGCGCGGCCGCGCGCCCGTCGAGGGTGGAGGCCCACTTGACGGTGATGAACGGGCGCCCGAGGCGCAGAGAGGTCAGCCACGGCCGGAGGAACTCCTCTGCCTCGCTGGCGAGCAAGCCTGCCTCGACTTCGACGCCCGCTTCCCGCAGTCTTTGCGCGCCGCCAGCCGATGCGTCACCCGGGTCGTTGACCGCGTAGACGACGCGACTCACGCCCGCCTCGATCAGGGCGAGCGCGCACGGCCCGGTGCGGCCGGTGTGGTTGCACGGCTCGAGCGTGACAACGGCAGTAAGGCCGCCCGCGCCGCTGTTCGAGCCCGCCCCAATGTTCGAGCCCTGCGTGACCTTCGACAAGGCGTCAACCTCGGCGTGGGGAGTACCTGAGCCGCGGTGCCATCCCTCGGCGACGATCGCCCCGTCCGCGTTCAGCAGTACGCAGCCGACCTGTGGGTTCACCCCTGTTGCGGGACCGTTGGCCGCCAGCCGGAGGGCGCGACGCATCGCGCCTTCGAGCTGCTCGGTGTAGATCATCCGCTGTCCTGGTCTTCTCTGAAGACGGACTCCGGGTGCACGCCGGTCCGAAAGATCGAACTCAACGCTGGCAGACCGGCGTCGCCGAACTGCCCGTGCTTCCTCTCATCCGGACTGAGGACCTGCGACTGAAACATCTCAGCGCCAACCCATTACCGTCGGTCCCGGAATTCCACCGGCTCAACCCCACTGCGCTTATGTCAAGCACCGTGGGGGTCGCGGACTGTCACCGCCGGTTCGGAATTTCACCGACCCCGGAGCACGTACTCACTTATTGCTATCGAGTCTAACCCCGGGGTGCTGTGTGGCTATTCCCGTTGCGCTGCTGCGACGGTGTAAAACTTTGAGGTACGCGGCTAGGCGATGCCACTCATCACTTCGGCAAGCGTCGAGATGATGCGCACATCGGAT
>CAZCOC010000168.1:0-3572 GCA_964500075.1 uncultured Salinibacterium sp. | reverse complement strand
CGCAAATCGGTGCGGGTGGCGATTGCCATGTGAGGGGTGTCCTTAACGTGTGATGTCAAGGCTGCACCGTCGAAGCCTGACAAGAGAGTCTACCGGCTGTGGCGAAAAGCTCGCCGGGAGCCGGATCGACTGAGCGGTGTCACTCGAGCAGTGTTACCCGGGCAGCACTGGCTTCCAGGCCCAGATGTTCCAATACGGGCCGGATGCGGTCGGTGACGGCAGAATCCCGGAGACCTCGTCTTCGTCGAACAGGGTCACGCGCGGATAGTTGAACAGGGGCAGCCCGTAGTGATCCGAAAATATCAGGGCATCCGCCTTGAGCCGCAGCGCGCGACGTTCTGGCACGCTCGTTGACGCCGTGATTTCGGAGAACAGCGCATCGAGCTCAGGATTCGAGTAACCGGTGAGATTCTCGAACCCTTCGGTTGCAAAGATCTGCTCGAGATCGGAGATGCCTGGAGTCGCCAGCTCCCACGAGAACAAGGCGGCATCGTATTCGCCCGCCGCTCCGAGACGGTCCTGCCAGTCGGCCGAAGAACAGTCGGTCACCACGAAGCCGGCTGGCGCAGCCGCGCCCTGGATGGCCAGAAACTCTCGCGCCCGGAGTGGGTCGTCGCTCGGGTACAGGATGCACACCTCCGGCGCGGTCACCCCTGCCTCTGCAAGCAAGGCAACCGCGGCAGTGGCTCCGCCGGGCGAGGCCAAGAGATAATCCCCATTTGCTCGGGATGCCGATGTATAGCCATCCTGGCCCGGCTGGAACAGGAACGAATCGCGCGGACCGGCCGGAGCATCCGCATCTTCGGTGAGCATGCCAGCGATCAGCTGCCGCGGCACAATCTTGAGGAACGCTTCCCGAACGAGCGGGTTGTCGAACACTCCGCTTTTGGACTCGGTAACGCGCAGATCCAGATGCTCCCAGCGAGCCGAATAGCCCGCTTGGGTGTCGAGCTGAAGCGCGCCGAGCGCCGAGACCACCGAAGCGGTGAGCGGTGGTGTCGCAACCTGAATTGCACCGATGCTCAGACCCTGAATTGCGGCGAGCGGATCGCTGAAGTACCGGAACGTGACCGTCTCAAACTCGGGTCGGTGCGCGCCGACATAGTTTGGGTTCGGGCTGAGGGTGACGAACTGTTCAGCCACGATGTCCGAAATCAGGTACGGACCGTTGCTCACCAGCAGGCTTGACGTGCCGTCAATGGCAGTGTCTGCCACGTTGAATCCGGTGTTCCAGAACCTCGACAGTGGGCCAAGCGCTGCGGTGTCACCCTCCAGCACCGCTGCGATCACGGCGTCCTTCGCCTGATTGCTGCCCTCGACATCGAGCCCCTCCCCTGCGACAACGTGGGCTGGCAAGCCAGCGGACGGCATCGCGATCGCCCAATCGGCGAAGGGTGCGCTGTAGGTTATCGTGATCGACTTGCGATCATCGCTGAGCTGCGGAATGGCACGCGCGAGCTGGATGCCCCGTGGCCGAGCCGGATTCACGCCGGTATCAAAGTACACGGCGTCAGTCGGCAAATCTGCCCGGAACTCTTCATCGTCTCCGTCGGTGTTCTCCTCAAAGACGTCGGCACGACTGAGCCGCGGGTCGTTGAGGACTCCAGACAGCGCCGCCCAGTTCAGGAGCAAGTCGGCACCGTCGACCGCAACACCGTCAGACCACCGCACTCCGTCCGCGACGGTGTACCGAACGACGAGCGGGTCGCCGGACAGCTTCGTGACTGAACCGAACGACGGGTCGAAGACCACCGCGGCAGTTTCGTCGAAGTTGAAGAACCGCGCGCCGGTTGCAGCGGCCACCGCAATGTTGGTGTCGGTTCTCCCGCTTTGCGATTGCGGATTCATCGAGGTGAACGAGACCGTCGAACCAATGTTTACTTCACTGCCAACGACGACGCTGGGACCGGCACCAATGCAGCCACTCAGCAGCAGCGTCGCCCCTACAGCGAGGGATGCCGCGCCAAGCCGTCGATGTTCTCTCACAATGCTTCAACTGTACTTGGCACGCATCGCACGCAAATCCCGCAGCTAGAGCCCGCTGCCGTTGTCGCGCTCCTGGGCGCGAGTTGCCGCCCGGCTCTCGCGCCGCGCCCGCTGAAGTAGCGGATCAGGCAATGGAACGGCAGCAAGCAAGCGCTGCGTGTACGGATCCTGAGGCGTGCGCAGAATCTCGTCCCGCGTGCCCTGCTCGACGATGCGGCCGCGATGCATCACGGCAATGCGGTGCGCAAGGATGTCGACGACCGCGAGATCGTGGCTCACGAACAAGCACGCAAAACCGAGTTGAGCTTGCAGTTCTTGTAGCAGATCGAGGAATCTGGCTTGCACCGAGACATCCAAAGCGCTGGTTGGTTCATCGGCGACCAGCAGTTCAGGGGTGAGAGCGAGCGCTCTGGCGATGCCGACGCGCTGGCGTTGCCCGCCGCTGAGCTCATGCGGGTAGCGGTTGCGGTAGCTCATCGGCAGTTCAACCTGACTCAGCAACTGCTCGACTCGCCGATCGAGCTCGCTGCCCCTCGCCTGCCCGGCAAGCAGGAGTGGCTCGCCAATACTCTCGCCGATCGGCATTCTCGGGTTGAGGCTCGAACCCGGATCCTGAAAGACGATGCCGGTCCTTCGACGCAGCGGCTTCAGGTCGCGATTGCTCGCATTCGTGATGTCCTGCCCGACAACAGTGAGCTTGCCTTCACTCACCGGGATGAGACCAACGGCTGCCCGACCGAGGGTTGTCTTGCCGGAACCCGACTCGCCGACCAGTCCGAGTATCTCGCCGGGGTAGATCGCGAGCGTGATGTGTTCCGCGGCGCGGAAGGCAGGAACGCGACCGCGCTTCGGATAGTCGATTGCGACATTCTCAAAGCTGAGTACCGGGCGTTGCTGTTCCCCAGCGGCAGCGCCAGGGCGGTCTGCAACGCGAAGCTCACCAGTGCCAAGGTGCGGCACAGCAGCAAGCAACGCCTTGGTGTACGGATGCTGCGGCTTCGAGTACACGTCGATCACGGTGCCCTGCTCAACGGCAACGCCATCTTTCATGACGAGGATGTTGTCGGCAAGATCCGCGACCACCCCCATGTCATGGGTGATGAGGATGATCGCACTATCGAGTCTGGTGCGCAGGCTCCTGAGCAGGTCGAGAATCTCGGCCTGCACCGTCACGTCGAGCGCCGTGGTCGGCTCGTCCGCAATCAGCAACACCGGATCGCAGGAAATCGACTGGGCAATCATCGCTCGCTGACGCTGACCGCCAGACAACTGATGCGGATACTTAAAGAACGCGGTCTCAGGATTCGGCATCTCGACCTTGGTCAACAGGTCGATCGCGCGCTCCTTTGCTTCGGCAGGCGACAGCTCGAAATGGGAACGAAGCGCCTCCATGATCTGAAATCCGATGGTGTAGACCGGATTCAAGGCCGTCATCGGCTCTTGGAAGATCACTGCGACTTGGTTGCCGCGAACGGTTCGAAGCTCACGCTCCGGGATCCCCTGCAGCTCGCGACCGAGCAACTTGACAGACCCCGAGATGCGGGAGTTTGCCGGAAGCAGGCCGAGCAGTGCCATCGAGCTCGAGC
>CAZCOC010000167.1:597-3601 GCA_964500075.1 uncultured Salinibacterium sp. | reverse complement strand
AGGTCACCGGCCGCATACGCAGCTTGGCGATCTGCGAATGCAGTCTGGTAGTCGGTGAGCGCCTGTCCCAATGCCGAACCGTCGCTCGGCACCGTCGGTGTTGTCGGTGTCGTCGGAGCGTTCGGATCAACCGGCGCGGTTGGGTCGACGGGCTCGACCGGCGTCACAGGCACTGCTCCGTCGCCGGCTTGGGCACCGGAGTCACCGCCGAACAGGGTGTCAAGCGCCTGATCAAGGGTGTCTTCGAAGGCGATCTGATCACCGAAGGAGACAAGCACCTTGCGCAGCAGCGGGTAGATCGTGCCACTGGTCGCCTGCACGAAGACCGGCTGCACGTACAGCAGTCCTCCGCCGACTGGGAGCGTCAACAGGTTGCCGAGGCGCACTTCGGTCTCGCCGCGCTGCAACAGCGCGAGCTGGTTTGCAACCTCTGTATCGGTGCGGAAGTTGTTCTGCACTTGGCCGGGGCCTGGGATGGTCTGCGTTGGCAGGGTGAGCAGTGTCAACTTGCCGTAGTCGTCGCCGGCGTCAGAGTTGGCCGCGAAGTAGCCGGTCAAGACGCTGCGAGTTGAGTCGGAACTCCCGCGCGGAATGAATGTTGAGTAGAGCGTGAACCCCGGGACGCTCGTGCCGGGTACCTGCATTGTCAGGTAGTACGGCGGCTGCAGGGTCTGGTTGCCAGGATTCGACTCCACCGGGTCATCTGGAGTGATCCACTGGTCATCACTCGAATAGAACGATCCCGGGTCGGTCACGTGGTAGGAACCGAGGATGGCCCGCTGCATCTTGAACAGGTCAGCAGGGTAGCGAACGTGATCAAGCAGGTCAGCGCTCATATCGCTGGCAGGTAACACGGTCGATGGATAGATCTTCTGCCACGTCTCGAGCACCGGATCCTTGTCATCCCACGCGTAGAGGGTGACTTTGCCGTCATAGGCGTCCACCGTGGCCTTCACGGAGTTGCGGAGGTAGTTGATGTCGTCGATCGCGAACGGCGGCAGCGGAGTGTTGGTATCGGCAACGGCGACGCTCAGTTGCTCGGTCTGCGAGTATGGGTAATTTGTCGCGGTGGTGTATCCGTCAACTATCCAGACGATTCGACCGTCGACTATGGCTGGATAGGTGTCGTTGTCGAGGGTGAGATACGGGGCGACCTTCTTGACTCGCTCCTTGGGGTTGCGATCGTAGAGAATCTGGGAATCATTGTTGACGGCATCCGACAGGAAGATCTGCTCGGACTGGAACTTGATGGCATAGATGATTCTCTTGAAAATGTTGTCGAGCGCCGGGCCGCCATCGCCTGAGAAGGTCGTTGTGGCGTTCTGCTCGCTGTTCTCGCCGCCGGAGGGGTAGTCAAGCTCGATCGGAGTATCGCCGGCCGGGGCGCCAACGATTGAGTAATCCGGCGAACGCTCGCCAAAGTACACGGCCTGCTCGAACTCGCCGAGCTGACCGGTGCTTGGAATGCCCGACTGAAGAAACACTGGCTGTCCGTCGGACGTGCGCTGATTGCCGTATGCGGCAACCACGCCGTACCCGTGGGTGTAGACCACAGTGTTGTTGTACCAGGTCTGTGAATCTCCAAGGCCGGCTTGGTTCAGCTCACGCACGGCGATCACGGTGTCCTGAATGCGGCCGTCGAGCTCGTATCTGTCGACGTCAAGCTGCGGGGCGAACTGGTAATATTGGCGAACTTGTTCGAGTTGTGCGAACGCGAGTGGCGCAATCGCGGGGTCAAGAATGCGAATGTTTGCTGTCGTCACGGCGTCTTCGCGCAGGGCACCCGGCGTCGCATCAGTGGTTGCGCTGTACGGAACTTCTTCAACGTCGGCAATGCCGTACGCCGTGCGGGTCGCGTCGATAGCTCGCTCGATGTATGGGGCCTCGAGGGTGCGGGCGCTCGGCTCGACCTGGAACCGCTGCACGATCCACGGGTAGATGCTGCCGACCACGAGTGCGCTGACAAGCAGCAGGGCCGTGCCGATGATCGGGAGTCGCCAGCGACCGATGATTGCGGCCACTAGAAACAACACGGCGACGAGCACGGCGATGCCAGCGAGGATCGCACGCCCCGGGATGGTCGCGTTTGCCTCGGTGTAGCCAGCACCGGTGACGAGGAAGCCACCGCTCGCGCTGTAGACCGTCGAATACTGGTCGAGCCAAAGGCTGACCGCCTGAAGCGCGACGAAGATCGATGCCGTGATCGCGAGCTGAACTCGCGCGGTGCGTGAGATGCGAACCTCTCGACCAGTGATGCGCAATGCGCCATACAGGTAACTTGTGGCGAGGGCAGCGAGCCCGCAGATCAGCACTACAGCGGAAGCGAAGCCAATAACGCCCTGATACAGCGGAAGCTCGAAGAGGTAGAACGAGATATCGAACCCGAACTGTGGGTCAGTGGTGCCGAACTGTGTGCGGTTCACCCAGAGCAGCACGGTCTCCCAGCTTGCGGCGGTTGAAATGCCCGCGAAGAGGCCGAGCACTGCCGGAATGACGAAGGTCGCAACGCGGCGAAGAGGCTCGATGACCTGCTGGTACCGATCAAGCTGCGAGTTGAGCTTGGCGTAGACCGGCCGGGATCGGAACGCGATCTCGATGCTGATCCAGACCGGTAGGGCCATCGCGAAGAACCCGACGAGGAACATCACTGCGGTCGCGATCCACTGCGTCGTGAGCACGTTGAGGTACCCAACTTGGTCAAACCAGAGCACGTCGGTGTAAAGACTTGCGAATGTGAAGAATCCGACGACGACGACCGCGATGATGATTGCGGTGACTGTCAGGGTTGCCCTAGACCGGCTTGCGGCAGGGGATGTTGTCGACACGGCGTAGCTCCTGTGATGTTCGGGGACAAGTCCATCTTAACGTCGAATTGCTGCGGATGCGCCGCGATGGTCATGGCACTGAGCAGGTTGCCAATCGCGAGGTGTCTCCGCCTGCCGAGATGGTGTCGAGCACAGTGAGCGCGTCATCCAAGGTTCCAACCGCGAACACCTGCAGGCCA
>CAZCOC010000167.1:0-587 GCA_964500075.1 uncultured Salinibacterium sp. | reverse complement strand
CCTTTGTGCTGTGGGTGAGGAGGCGATCGCGCGCCCCGATGATGTGGTCTCTGGTGAGGCGGGCCGCGGCATCCGGTTCACCGGCGGTGATCGCATCGGAGCGCGTCATCCAAGGTTCCAACCGCGAACACCTGCAGGCCAGCCGGGATGTTACCGCTCACCTCGCCACAGTTCGATTCTGGAGCAAGAAACCAGTCGGCGCCTGCATCGAGCGCGCCGTACATTTTCTGGCGGATGCCACCAATACGGCCAACCTCACCGGCTGCGCTGATTGTTCCCGTGCCCGCGATGTTCTCGCCGCCGGTCAACGCATCTGGTGTGAGCTTGTCGATGATTCCGAGCGCGAACATCATTCCCGCACTTGGACCGCCGACATTCTCCAACTGAATATCGACCTCGAACGGGAAGTCGTAATTTGACCTGACGACGATCCCAACGACAGGAACCGGATCCACGCTGTCGTTCAATTGCGGGGTGATTTCAAGCGTGAGCTCTTCACCTTCCCGACTGACGACGAGGTCAGCGGGTATGTCGACGCCATTCTTGACGATCGCAGCACGAAGCCCCGAAACATCCGGGAAGGACTC
>CAZCOC010000166.1:0-3618 GCA_964500075.1 uncultured Salinibacterium sp. | reverse complement strand
GTTGAGCGCAGTGCACCGCCCGCGCGCCCGCTCGCGAGGCGGACGGCCAACTCGACCGGCCGATCAACCGCCAGAATCCCCGACCTTGTCAACGTCGACAGCACCAGCGCCGCGAAGACGATGACGCCGATCACGCCGAGTTGCAACCAGACATCGAACCAGACGTTGTGCGCCTGCAACTGACGCACGCCGTTGCGGAACGCGAGGTTGTCGAACGGCGCGACCCACGGCATCCAGTAGCTCACCCAGCCCCAGCCGAATGCCGGTCGCTGTTGCGCGAGTTCAGTCACCGATTGCCAGATACCGAGGCGACCGGTGAGGTCTGCGCTCTTGCCGAGCAGTTCGAGGATGCCGCGTTGCAGCGTCACCGCGAGCCCCGCCAGCAGCGCAGCGGCGCCCGCGGCGATGCCGTAGACGAGCGCTCGGCCTGCAACGGTTGCGGCCCGCCGCACGAGCAACACCACAACTGCCACGACGATGACGCCCGCGAGCGCGACCGTCACGGTGGCCGACCGCGTCAGCGCGAGCGTCAGTGCGGCAATCGCGATCCAGCCCAGACCGTGCGCCCGCCCGATCGAGCGGTCGGCAAGCTGAACGGCGAAGACGATCACCGCGAGGAGCGCGAGAAAGCCGAGGTTGTTCGCATTGCCAACGACGCCTTGAATGCGACCTTCGTCCAAAACCTCGAACAGCTCGTTCCTCGACCAGTAGAGCAGGGGTGGCAGTGTGTCGTATTGCGTGTAGTCAACGCCCGGTTGGGTAAACAGCGGCAGAATCGGCCCGCGCATGACGACCGAGACGAACAGTTCGAAGACGAGCGAGAGTCCGAGCACCGTCCGAAGCACCGCGCTGAGCCCGCGAAGGAGCTCCTCCCACCTGAACGCGACCGCGATGGCAAGTGCTCCGACGACGATAAGGGCGGTCGTGAAGAGCCCGAGCGCCGTGGCATCCCGATACTGCGACCAGGCGATCGAGAGCACAGCAAGACCGAGGAACGCCAGCAGTGGGTACGGCAGCGCGCCAAAGCTCCAGCGGTCGCGGTGAGCGATGAGCAACCAGACGGATGCCGCGCCGAGCAGCACCACGAGAACGCCGAACGTCCACCATCCGAACGTGAACCGAATCGCGTCCCCTGCGAGCGTCGCTGCGAGCACGAGCACCAGAAAGGTGAATCGGAGCCAGCGCCGCTCGATCAATCGCATCCCGTAAGGCTATGCGACGGCGGGTGTGATGCCGGGATGAGGCCACCGATGAGGCGGCCGGCGTTCGACATTACCCCGCGTCATCGCTGGCCCAGTACCGGACGCTGCCATTGGGGACGTAGATTTGACGCTGTGTCAGAAACTGCCCGCGAACGAGCAGATCGCCTCGAGCGCCTTCCACTCAGCGACATTCAGGCCGGCGGTGGAGGTGTCTTTCGCGGCTTCGGTGTGTTCATCAGCGAGTTGCGGCTCCACCGCGAGCTCTTGGGCTTGCTGGTGCGCCGTGAGCTCAAGTCGCGGTACAAGGACAGCAGCCTTGGATTCCTGTGGAGCCTCATCCGCCCGCTCACGATGCTCCTCATCTACTTTGTCGCCATTGGACAGTTCCTCGGCGCAGCCCGTGAGATCCCGGACTTCGCAATTTTTGTCTTCTGCGGGCTGACGATCTGGGGCCTGTATAGCGACATCGTGCTGGGATCGACGTCGTCGATCATTGCTAACGCCGGTCTCATCAAGAAGGTTTACCTGCCCCGCGAGATCTTCCCTCTTGCCGCGACGGGCGCCGCCATCTTCAACTTCCTCATCCAGTTCGGCATTCTCCTGGTAGCAACTGCGCTCGCGGGCGTCTTCCCGCTTACGTGGGACTTGCTCTACGTGCCAGCAGGCATCGTCGTCGCGCTCGTATACGGAGTTGCGTTCGGCCTGCTCTTCTCTGCGCTGAACGTCTACCTTCGCGACATCCAGTACCTCGTCGAAGTGGGGCTGCTGATCTTTTTCTGGGCGTCGCCCGTTGTCTATGCCTGGTCATTCGTCGTGAAGGCTGGTGATGATGCCGCACTCGCCTGGGTCGAAACTGTCTATCTCATCAACCCGATGTCACTCTCGATCATGGCCTTTCAGCGTGGAGTGTGGGCCGCTGGATCGGAAGAGCGGGTCACCGCGGATGGAATCACGATCCCGCCGCAGCCGTGGCCGGCCGACATGGACCTTCGCCTTCTCGTGGCGTTCGGGGTCGGGCTTGTCTTGCTCTTCATTGCACAGCGCGTGTTCTCTCGCCTGCAAGGCAACTTCGCGCAGGAGATCTGATGGCCGCCCCAAAGCCGTCCATCGTGGGACCGCTCGCGAACCCACCGATCGTCGTTAGCGTCTCCGGTGTGTCCAAGCGATTCGTCATCCGCAAGGACAAATCGATCAAGGAACGCCTTGTCAACTTTGGTCGGTCGCGGAGGCACAAGGAGGATTTCTGGGCTCTTCGCGACATCGATCTCGAGATTGCCGCGGGCACGACGGTCGGTCTCGTCGGGGCCAACGGATCGGGCAAGAGCACCCTGTTGAAGGTCGTCGGCGGAATTATCCGTCCGACCTCGGGGACCGTGAAGCGGCGTGGGCGGCTCGCTGCGCTCTTGGAGCTGGGCGCGGGATTTCACCCAGACCTGACCGGCCGCGAGAACGTGTTCCTCAACGCCTCCATCCTCGGTCTCACCCGCAAGGAGACCGAGGGATTCTTCGACTCGATCGTGGACTTTTCAGAGGTCGGGGAGTTCATCGACACCCAAGTGAAGTTCTATAGCTCTGGTATGTATGTGCGGCTGGCGTTCGCGATCTCCGTTCACGTTAACCCCGACCTACTCTTGGTTGACGAAGTACTCGCGGTCGGCGACGAGCCGTTCCAAGAGAAGTGCATGAAGAAGATCAGGGAGTTTCAGGAAGAGGGCCGAACGATCGTGCTCGTCAGCCATTCCGCGCGCCAAGTCGAGGAGATGTGCGATCGCGTGATCGTGCTTTCGCACGGCTCAGTGGTGTTCGACGGTGGGGCTAAGGAAGGGATAGAGGCGCTGCGAAACTCGTTTGGGACCTGAGGCTCACAGTGTGGAGGCTCAGACGAACGCTGATTGCCCCGTGATCGCCCGCCCGACGATCAGCGTGTTCATCTCGCGGGTGCCCTCGTAGGAGTACAGCGCCTCGGCGTCCGCGAAGAACCGCATCACGCCGTAGTCGAGAACAATTCCGTTGCCGCCGAGAGCCTCTCGGCACCAGCCAACGGTTTCGCGCATGCGGCTCGTCGTGTACTCCTTCGCCAGCGATGCATGCTCGTCGCGTTGCACGCCCTCGTCGAGCATTTCGGAGACTCTCGTGACCATGGCAATCGATGCGGTGATGTTGCCGAGGCTCTTGGCGAGCAGGTCTTGCACGAGTTGGTGCGCACCGATCGGCTTGCCAAACTGCACGCGCTCCTTGGCGTACTTGACCGCCGCCTCGTAGGCTCCGACTGAGTTACCGACTGCGGCCCACGCAACCTCGGCGCGGGTCAGGCGCAGGACAGTGGCCGTCTCGCGGAATGACTTTGAACCAGCCAAGTGGTGGGATGCCGGAATGACGACGTTCTCGAGCACGATGTCGGCGTTCTGCACGATTC
>CAZCOC010000165.1:0-3621 GCA_964500075.1 uncultured Salinibacterium sp. | reverse complement strand
ATGTTGGTGCGCGCTTTCTGCTTGACGCCGACGTCACGACGGTCGGCAGGCATCCGGATGCCGACATCTTTCTCGACGACGTGACAGTCTCACGGCGTCACGCGGAGTTCACTCGCTTCGGCACGAACTTTCAGGTCAAGGATCTCGGCTCGCTCAACGGCACCTATTTTGACGGCGTGCGAATCGATCTTGCGCTCTTGAGCGACGGAGCCGAAGTGCAGGTTGGCAAGTTTCGACTCACTTTCTTCGCATCGCGCGACGATCTGCCACCGGCGGCTGGTGCATAGTGGCGGCCGAATCTGCGCGGTCGCGTTCGACCGCAGGCCCTTCCCTGTTGAGTATCGGCCAGGTTCTCGCGCGACTGAACCCTGAGTTTCCGGAACTCACCCCATCGAAGCTGCGTTTTCTCGAGGAACGCCAGCTGGTCTCACCGGCTCGCACCGAGTCTGGCTATCGCAAGTTCTCGCCATCCGACATGGAGCGATTGCGGTTCGTGCTGACGATGCAGCGAGATAATTACTTGCCGCTCAAGGTCATTCGAGGCTATCTGGCGGAGCTTGATGCCGGGCGCAGCCCGGAGTTGCCCGGTGCGGTGCGCAACGGGGTGTCAATGCTGTCGGCCGACCGCAAACTCTCGCGGGAAGAACTGATTCGCGAGGCCGGCGCCACTCCGATGCTCTTGACGGATGCGATCAGCGCTTCCCTCATCGTTGCCGCTGACACCTTTGGCGATGATTCGGTTGCGGTCTTGACGACGCTCGTTGAGTTGCAGCGAACCGGCATCGAGCCGCGGCACTTGCGCGGCTTTCGGGCTGCTGCTGAACGTGAACTTGGCTTGATCGAGAACGCCCTGATGCCGGTTGCCAGGCGCAAGGATGCCGCGAGCCGGGCGAGGGTCGCCGAGATGGCTGGGGAGATCGCCGGCCAACTGGAAACTGTTCGGAGCAGTCTCATCCGATCCGCACTCTCACGGCTCAATTCGTAGTACCGTCGAAATTGCGACAACACCTCCCCAATGTTGAGGCGGTCAACCGCAGAATCGCCAGCTCATCCGACACGCCGAAGTGTTTGATCGAATGTCGCGGTGTGCTGTGACGGCCATGGGTAGCGTTGGGTTGAACCAACTGTAAGTGTCAACGTCAACATGAAGGTTTGTGGAGATGTTGTGACGAGCCATACGAGGGGCAAAGCGATGATCGAACTCAGCCGCAGCGATGACGCTCGCTACGATCGCGGTTTGTTGTTCACCGACGGCATGCCGGACCTCGATGACTCGGCTGGCTATCGCGGTGCCGTCGCCTCCCGCGCCGCCGGCATCAGCTACCGCCAGCTGGACTACTGGGCGCGCACCGGACTGGTTGAACCAACCGTTCGCGGTGCCGCCGGGTCGGGTTCGCAGCGACTGTACGGTTTTCGCGACATCCTTGTACTCAAGCTTGTCAAGCGACTGCTCGACACCGGCATCTCGCTTCAGCAAATTCGTGTTGCGGTCAACCAACTCCGCGAATCGGGGATCAATGACTTGGCGCAAACCACCCTCATGAGTGATGGGGCGAGCGTCTACCTGTGCACGTCGAATGATGAAGTCATTGATCTTGTCAGTCGCGGTCAGGGTGTTTTCGGGATCGCCGTCGGCAAGGTGCTGCGCGAGGTCGAATCAAGCCTGACGGACATCGAGTCGGTCAAGGGCGAAGACCCGATGGACGAACTCGCCAAGCGCCGGTCTGTTCGGGCTTCCTAAGGCTGTTCTGGCTTCCAGGCGAACGCGACGCGACCGCTACGCGATCTCGTCTGTGAAGGGAGCGATTCTCGCTGCGCGCATCACCCGTTCGAGCAACTGGTCAAAGTTTCTCGCCATCTCCTGCGCGCTCTCACCCGGCCAGACGTGCAACGGCTTCGCAGCACCCTGCGCTTGCTGCAGCGATGTGCGTTCCGGCAAGTGCGGGCTCAGCACGAGTGGGCCGAACATGTCACGCAATTCCTTGATGCGGTACTGGTGCTCGAGCGACTGTACCCGGAGTCGGTTGACGATGATGCCGAGCGGCTGTAGACGGGGAGAAAGCCCACGCCGAATCTCCTCGATCGCGCGCAACGCACGATCAGCCGCAGCAACTGAGAAGAGGCCGGGTTCTGTCACAACCGTGACGCGGTCGCTTGCTGCCCAAGCCGTACGCGTGAGGGCGTTGAGCGATGGAGCGCAATCAACGAGCACGAGGTCGTACTCCGCTTCGACGTTGGCCAGAGCCTCCTCAAGCTTCCAGATATCGCGGATGCTCGGGTGCGGCCCGTCGAAATTGATGGCGGAAGGCGAACCAATGAGCACGTCGACCTTGCCTGGGCGGCCACGCGTCCAGCCGCTCGGCGCAATCGCGGCCCGCACGATCTTCTCCTTCGGCGAGGCGAGAACATCGGCGACGTTGAGATGACCTGCGGTCTCAATATCCATGCCGGTCGAGACATCCGATTGCGGGTCGAGATCAACGACGAGGGTGCGCAGGCCACGAGCGAACGAAGCCGAGGCGAGCCCGAGCGTCACAGTGGTTTTGCCCACGCCCCCTTTGAGGGAACTGACGCTGAGTACATGCACGAGTAACGACGATACCTGCACTGGATTGAAAGAACCTAAAGGGCTTCTCCGGTGACGAATGCGCGGGGTCAATTACGAGACTTCGGTGACAATAAGATTGCGTCAATCAGAAAGGGCCGGATGTTCAAGAAGATCCTCGTCGCAAATCGGGGCGAGATCGCCATTCGAGCGTTTCGGGCCGCATTTGAGCTAGGCGCAAAGACCGTCGCGGTGTTCCCGTACGAGGATCGCGGCTCGATGCATCGCCTGAAAGCCGATGAGGCGTATCAAATCGGTGAGAAGGGGCATCCGGTTCGGGCCTATCTTGATGTTGCGGAGATCATCCGGGTCGCGAAAGAATCGGGCGCAGACGCCATTTACCCCGGCTACGGCTTCCTCTCCGAGAACCCTGAACTCGCCCGCGCCGCGACCGAAGCCGGCATTACCTTTATCGGACCGCCGAGCAGGGTGCTTGAGATGGCTGGCAACAAGGTCACCGCGAAAGAGCACGCGATTGCCGCTGGCGTGCCAGTACTGAAGTCGACACCGGCGTCGCGAGATGTCGAAGAACTGCTCGCGGGTGCAGCGGAAATCGGATTTCCGGTGTTCGCCAAGGCGGTCGCGGGTGGGGGAGGGCGCGGCATGCGTCGCGTCGAGCGACCAGAAGAGCTGCGCGACGCGCTTGAGGCGGCAATGCGTGAGGCAGACAGTGCCTTCGGTGACCCGACCATGTTCATTGAGCAGGCCGTCGTGCGGCCGAGGCACATCGAAGTGCAGATTCTTGCGGATGCCCTTGGTGAGACGGTTCACTTGTTCGAGCGCGACTGCTCGGTTCAACGACGCCATCAGAAAGTCATCGAGATCGCTCCAGCGCCGAACCTCGATGAGAACATCCGGCAGGCGATGTACCGGGATGCAATCGCTTTCGCTCGCTCGATCGGGTACGTCAACGCCGGCACCGTCGAGTTCCTGCTTGATACCGCTGGCGAACGCCTCGGCCAGCATGTCTTCATCGAGATGAACCCGCGCATTCAGGTCGAGCACACCGTCACAGA
>CAZCOC010000164.1:0-3684 GCA_964500075.1 uncultured Salinibacterium sp. | reverse complement strand
AGACGTCAATACCAGCGTCCCGCGCAGCAGTGACAAGAGTTCGGATCTCGTCGTCACTCTTCTCAGTGATGCGCATCAAACCAAGAACAACGTTTGGAGCGGTCAGGCCCATGAGGTCAGCAGAGACGGATTTCAAGGGATCCGTTACTGGATGAGAAGTTCGTCACAGCCGCACACGCGCCAGCTCGGCGCGCCTCGCGACTTCATCCTCACGCGAGTCGATTCGCTCCGCGGCTAGGTCGGACAAATAGGCGGGACCGCCAGCGGCGAGTGTCCCGAGCACGATCTGGGCTACCTTGCGGGCCATCACAGTGATGTTGAACGCCTCGTGCGCACTCTGCCCGAGAGCGAACATCCCATGGTTCTGCAGGTAGATCACTTTGGGAGTCGAGCCATGTGTCATGACATGGCCCTGAATGAATTGTCGAGCGAGCCTCGCCAGAGGGAGGCCAGGATCTGCATACGGCACCAGAAGCTGGTGATGGCCGAGCACGACGACTTGATCAGGGAAAAGCGCCCCGTCGACGAGGACAGTCGGTCGGGCAGAACATAAGAGGGCAGTCACTTCGACGGGGTGAGTGTGGGCGACGAAGTGCACGCCGTCAAGTTGCTGGCAGACGAGATGCAAGATGGTTTCGACCGAGGGCATCGCAGCGTCTTGGTCTATTCTCGCGTGGGCGAGCGCCGCTGCTACCGCCGCGTCATCGGCGCTTGCGTCATCGAGCAGCGTGAGCAGAGGGTCCATGCGAAGCTGGACGATGTCGCCTTCGGTAGCATTGGCCATACTGCGACCGGACGCCTTGACTGCAAATGTCGACTCACCCGTGCGTTCCGATACGTTGCCTTCGGCAAGCACGACGAGATTGAGGGAAGGCTCTCCGAGGGCGCGCGCGAGGTCGAGGAGCTCAGTGGTATTTCGTGGCATGGGCGCCTCCGCGCGAATAAGATAACTTCTGTGAAAAATAGCAGTCATTCGCAGAATGGGCAAACGTCCCATCTGCGCGAGGCGCGAACCCGGGGTAAGTTATATGCAACCCGGGGACGACTACGGCGAACCAGGGAGGCCTTGCGCATGACTGCGACATTGTCGGTTGAAGTGCGCCGCAAACAGTTGCTTGATCTTCTCCGCGACTCCGGGTCTCTCACCTATGATCACGCGTCGGAATTGCTTCAGGTGCATCCGATGACGATCCGGCGTGACCTTTTCGTGCTCGAAAGCGACGGGGTCGCACGTCGAGTGCGTGGCGGAGTGGTCTTCGTCGGTGCCGAGGATTTCCGACAGCGTCAGGGCAAGAACCTGCAGTCCAAGCGGCGAATCGCTCAGAAACTTCTTCCGCTGGTCCGCGAATCCACCTCTATCGCGCTCGACGGTTCCACCACGATTTTCCAGCTCGCTCAAGTGCTACGAGATGTCGATCGTCTTTCGGTCGTGACGAACGGACTCGCCGCTTTCGAAGAGATCAAGGGCCGCCAGGGTATCCGTATATTCCTCTCGGGGGGAGAGGCGGAGGAGCAGAATGTCAGCCTCGTAGGCCCCATCGCGGTCACGGCGATTCAAGGCTTCGCCTATGACGCGTGCTTCATGTCAGCGATGAGCCTCAACGTCATGAGCGGCTCGAGCGAATCGACGGTCGCCGAGGTGGAGATCAAGAAAGCGATGGCCAGCGCCTCTCGCAAGGTTGTGCTCGCGGTGGACTCGACGAAGATTGGTGCCAAAGCGATGGTCAGAGCGTTGCCGCTCTCGTCGATCGATGTCGTGGTGACCGAGCTCGATCCTGATGATCCGCGCCTCGAGGAGCTTCGCGTGCACACCACTGTGCTGTAGAGGCGATTTGTCTATCTGAGCACAATCCGTTACTTTTCACAGGAGATAACACGGACCGCACGGCGCCCCGGGTGCCGAGAGCAGAGGGTAGAGGAATGCCTCGCATCGCAGTGACAGGCGGAAGCGGCGGTATGGGCAGGTTCTGTGTCGAGGCACTTCTCGATGCTGGATGGGACGTCGTCGCCATCGATCGCGTGCGCGGGAGCGAGCCCCGTGCTCAATACGTTGAGATCGACCTCACCGACTTCGGCCAGACTCTCGAGGCCATGAGCGGTGTCGACGGGCTCTACTCGAGCGTCGACGCTATCGTGCATCTTGCGGCCATTCCAGCGCCAGGGATCACGACGAGTAGCGCTACATTCCAGAACAACATCACGGTGACCCACAATGTGTTCCTCGCCGCGAAGACGCTCGGGATCGATCGCGTGGTTTTCGCGTCGAGCGAGACGGTGCTCGGCCTCCCGTTCACCACCCCTCCGGTCGGAATCCCGATCACCGAGGAGTTCGCGCCTCGCCCGGAGTCGACCTATGCCATGGTGAAAGTCCTCGAGGAGACGATGGCGAAGATCTTTTGCCAGTGGAATCCAGTGCTAACGATGACAGCGCTGCGATTGTCCAACGTGATCAATCCAGACTGGTACCCCGAGTTTCCAAGCTACGATGCCGACCCTCAGTTGCGTCGATGGAATCTGTGGGGCTATGTCGACGCGCGCGACGCTGCTTCGGCGGTGATCGCGGCGCTGGACCGATCGGATCCCGGATTCGACGTGTTCATTATTGCCGCCGCCGACACCGTGATGAGTCGACCGAACTCCGAGCTCGTTGCTGGCGAGTTCCCCGGAGTGCCCGTCGCAGCAGGCCTCGCCGACCACGAGACGCTGTTGTCGATCGACAAGGCGCGACGCGTTCTCGGCTATCAGCCAATGCACTCGTGGAGAGACCTCCAGACGGCATCTACCGAAACAGAAATGGGAATGAATGAGTAACTCAGAGTTGCCTGCGGACTACGACGAGCGCGTGTATGCGGGAGTACTTGGCAAGATCATCGGGGTCTACCTCGGACGCCCGGTCGAGGGCTGGCTCAACGAGCGAATTGAGCGTGAGCTCGGTGACATCGACTACTACGTTCACGATCGCGTTGGTGTGCCGCTCATCGTCGTTGATGATGACATCTCTGGAACGTTTGCCTTCCTTGAGGCGCTCCCGGACAACGGGAACACGCTGGCAATCACACCGGCAATGGTGGCTGAGACGTGGATGAACTGTCTGATCGAGGAGAAGAATATTCTGTGGTGGGGTGGCATGGGGAACTCGACCGAGCACACCGCGTTCCTTCGCCTGAAAGACGGTGTTGCCGCGCCGCTCAGCGGATCGATTCAACTCAACGGGCCCGTTGTGGCAGAGCAGATCGGTGCCCAGATCTTCATCGACGGGTTCGCGATGGTACTGCCGGGCCAGCCGAGCAAAGCCGCCGAGCTCGCGGCCCAAGCGGCCCGTGTCAGCCATGACGGTGAAGCGGTCTTCGCGGCGCAGGCTCTCGCCGCCATGGAGGCCCAGGCATTTCTCACCGCGGACATCAATGAGCTCTTGGAAACCGGGCTCTCCGTCATCCCGGCAGACTCGACGATCGCCGAGTTGATCCGCGACATCCGCACATGGCACGCGACCGAGCCGGACTGGAGACGCGGTTTTGCGCTTCTCGAAGCGAAGTACGGCTACCACACCTATGGCGGAAACGTGCACGTAGTACCGAATCACGGACTCATCATTCTTGCGCTCCTCTACGGAGCCGGCTCGTGGGACACGTCGATGATGATCGTGAATACCGCCGGCTGGGACACCGACTGCAACTCGGGCAA
>CAZCOC010000163.1:0-3694 GCA_964500075.1 uncultured Salinibacterium sp. | reverse complement strand
CCGGCCCGGTCGTAGCGGTGCAGCTCGCCCGCCCCCCACATGGCGACCCACAGTCCACCGGCGAGGTCGCTCGCTATGCCGTCCACGTGGCCGTCGCGCGGTTCGAGCCAAACGTCCGGGACGCCGATCTCACCAGAGTCGGCATCAAACTCCATGCGTAATATCTGGTCTGGGCCGGAGTTGACGAGATACATGAACCTGTCGTTCGGCGACCAAGCGATCCCATTACCGGCTGTCAATCCGTCCAGCCGGGTGTCCAGCGCACCGTCGGCGAGCATCCGAAGAGTGCCCAGCGGCTCCCCCTCCATGACCTCGTCTTCCCGCATCGTCGCGGACCACAGCCGCCCCTGCGAGTCGATCGCCGAGTCGTTGAAGCGCATCCCGGGCTCGTCGAGCGATGCAACGAGTCTGCGGTCACCGGTGACCCGGTCAACCTCCCACCAGTGCCCGCCCACCGCCACTGCGTCAGTACGGGATCCCAACTCGTGTGCCCCGAGCGGCGCACCGAAGTCCTCGGCGCTGGAGATGGCGCCGTCGATCGCGGCTGTCCGCCGGACGCCGGCATCGATGTCGACCCAATGCACCATCCCGGTGCCGGCATCGAACCGGGGGCTCTCGCCGAGACTATCCGCTACCTCCAGCCACGGTTCCGCGTCGTAGTACTCCACCGTCAATCGGATCCAATGGGATGCGTACTGACCGCCTCGACCCGCCCCGTCTCGAGCGACCGGTAGATCGCTTCCAGCGTCTCGACGCATCGCAAGCCGTCCTCAGCGGTCGTGTAATCCCTGCGTCCTTCGAGTACGGCACGGGCGAAGGCCTGAAACTCCTCGCGGTAGGCGTGTTCCTCGAGACCCTCGAAGCTCCCGAACGACTCAGTCACCGGCCCGGACCCCCGCTCGAGCCCGGAGCGCGCCGCGTGGCGCACCTCGCCGGTCGCGGGGTCGACCTGGATCGACCCCTTCTCCAGTAGAACGGAGATCTGGAAGGACTCCTCGAACGTGCGAAGGGGGTCATGCTCGGAAACCAGCATGGTCGCGATGGCTCCGCTCTCGTAGCGCATCGACACCGCGATCGAGTCCTCATAATCGGTGTAGTCCTCGGTCTTGGGGCCGGCGACGGCATAGACGCTGGCCACCTCTGACCGAGTGATGGCGCGCAATGTGTCGATATCGTGGATGCCGGTCCAGTACAGCAGACCCCCGCAGGATTCGGTGGTGCGCCACCAGCCGGGCATGACTGGACACCAGTGCAGCCCAGACACCTGCATAGCGTGCACCGGCCCGTACTTCCCGCTGGTGGCCAACTCGACCGCCCGGGCGTGGGTGGGGAAGAGCTTCTGCATGTGACCCACGCTGAGCACGACATCGGCATCACGGCAGGCCTTGATCATCGCCAGACAGTCGGCGGATGTCACGGCGAACGCCTTCTCGCAGAACACGTGCAGACCGCGTGCGGCCGCCGCGACGACGAGCTCTCGATGGGTGTCGTGGGGGGTCAGGATGATGACGGCCTTGCAGTCGGCGGGTAAGTCGTCCATTGACTCGGCCGCCACGAGGCCGAGTTCTTCGGCTCGGCGGCGTCGCTGTTCCGACCGCTCCACAACTGCGACCACCCTGAGCTCGGGCACATCATCAAACACCCGCGTCGCGAGCAGTTCGGCGAACCATCCGAAGCCAACGAAGGCGACTTTCACTACGGCCATACCGCGAGCTCCTCGCGTGTAAATTCGCCTGGGAAGTGACAGGCGGCGAGTTGCGCGGGAGAGCCGGTCGGGGCCAGAGCCGGGTCATCCACCGAGCACATCTCCTGGGCACGCGGACAGCGGAGGCGGAATGCACAACCGCTGGGCGGGTTCAGCGCCGACGGCGACTCTCCCTGCAGCACGATCTGCTCTTTCGCGCCGCGCAAGCCCGGCGCAGCTGAAAGCAGCGCCTGCGTGTATGGGTGCTGCGGGTCGCTCAGCACGTCTCTGCGGGAGCCGGTCTCAACGACCCGCCCGAGGTACATGACCGCGACCGTGTCGGCGATCTCGCTGACCACCGCAAGATCGTGGGTGATGAAGATGAAGGCGACCCCGAGCCGCTCCTGCAGGTCACGTAATAGGTTGAGCACCTGCGCCTGAATCGAGACATCCAACGCAGACACCGCCTCATCGCAGATGACGTACTCCGGGTCCAGCGCCAAGGCGCGCGCAATCGCGACTCTCTGACGCTGGCCGCCCGACAACGCGGAAGGATACGAATGACGGTACGAGGGCTCGAGACCGACCATGTTGAGGAGTTGGTCGACGCGAGCCTCTCGGTCCCGGCGGGAACCGACGCGGTGTACATCGAGGGGCTCGCGCACGGCTTGGCCAACGGTGCGGCGTGGATCCAACGACGAGTACGGGTCTTGGAATACGAACTGGATGCGCCGGCGAAGCTTGAACAGCCCGCGCGAGTTTGCTGTCAGCAGGTCCTCCCCGTCGAGCAGTACGCTCCCGCCGGTGGGTTCGATGAGTCGCGCGATAGCCCGCGCCGCCGTGGACTTGCCGGAGCCGGACTCGCCGACGATCGCTAGGGTCTCGCCTTTGCCGACCCTCAGATCGATGCCGCGCACCGCGTGGAGCGGCCCGCGCGGGGTCGGGAAGTCATGGAACAGATCAGTCACTTTGAGCATCAGGCACCCCGCCCAAGTAGCTGGGGCGTTTCCTCGGCGCGGTGGCAGGCGACCATTCGATCGGCCACAAGCCGCAGCGGCGGTGCCTCGACCCGGCAGACATCGATGGCGATCGGGCAACGCGGCGCGAACGCGCACCCGGGCGGCCGCGAGCGCGGCAGCGGTGGTGACCCGGCGATCGTCGGCAGTTTACGCTTCGGGCTGGAAGGGTCGAGGCCCGGTTGCGAGGCGATCAGAGCGACAGTGTACGGATGCCTCGGCTCCTGCAGCACCGCGTCGGCTTCGCCGGACTCGACGATCCGCCCTGCGTACATTACGGCAAGGTCATGCGCGAAGCCAGGGACGATCCCGAGGTCGTGCGTGATGAACACGACGCTCATGCCGCGTTCGATCGACAGTCTCTTAAGCAGCTCCATAATCTGTGACTGAACGGTCACGTCGAGTGCCGTCGTCGGTTCATCAGCGATCATCAACGCCGGTTCGCTTGCCAGTGCCATGGCGATGGCCACCCGCTGCCGCAGCCCGCCGGAGAGCTGGTGGGGGTAGTCATGCGACCGGGACTCGGCGTCTGGAATGCCGACCTCCCGCATCCGTTCGACCGCCTGCGCCCACCGTTGCTTTTTCGTCAATGACTTCGTGCACAGCGCCTCCACGATCTGGCTCCCCACCGAGAACACCGGGGTGAGAGCTGTGAGAGGGTCCTGTTGAACCAGCGCTATGAGTGGCCCCCGCACGTCGCGCCACTTCGCCGGGGAGAGAGAAAGCAGATCGACGCCGTCAAGCGTCATCCTGTCTGCGCGGTAGGTGAGCGGGGAATCCACAAGACCCATGAGGGCAGTCGCGGTCAGGCTTTTGCCGGAACCAGACTCGCCAACGAGGGCGAGCCGCTGTCCGCGCGCTAGAGCAAGGTCGACCCCGTCAACGAGGTCAACATCATCCTCGCCGTCAGTGTGCAGAGTGAGCCGCAGGCCGGCGATCTCCAGACCGTCAGATTCTGACACGCGGGTCTACTTTCATTCGGATGAGATCCGCG
>CAZCOC010000162.1:0-3696 GCA_964500075.1 uncultured Salinibacterium sp. | reverse complement strand
TCGGCGGCGCCGCCGACCTCACGAAGTTGCAGGTGGATGCCCTCGCACGGCTCAGCGTATGAAGGTCGTACTCGCAACGCATAACGCCCACAAAGTCACCGAGCTGATCGCGATTCTCGGCCCTGACCTTGGTGGAATCGAACTCGTCGCCTACGAAGGACCCGAGCCGGTCGAGGACGGTGCGACGTTCGAGGAGAACGCGCTGATCAAGGCGCGCGCAGCATCCGCTCACACCGGCCTGTTGGCCCTCGCCGATGACTCCGGCATCTGCGTTGATGCGCTTGGCGGCGCTCCGGGCATCCATTCGGCCCGGTATTCAGGCACGCGAGTCGACGCCGAGAATGTTGCGAAGCTTCTGCTCGAACTGGGTGCAGAGACCAATCGGGCCGCGCAATTCGTATGTGCGGCCGCGCTGGTGATTCCGGCCGGATCTGGCGCGGCGGAATACGTCGAGCGCGGGACTTGGCACGGCACTGTGCTGCACGAAGCGACCGGAGCACACGGTTTTGGATACGACCCCGTCTTCAAGCCAGACGGGCTCTCGGTGAGTTCTGCTGAACTGCGCGCCGAAGAAAAGAACGCGATCAGCCACCGAAAACTCGCCTTCGCCGCCTTGCTGTCCGCCCGAGGCGAATTGCTGCACTGACTTCGAGGTGCCTCAGAAGCCGAGGCTCTTCAGTGAGGCGCGCAGGGCAGCCGCTGATGCCTCGAGCAACTGCATCTCGTGGTCGGAGTACGGCACATCAATCACCCGTGCGACTCCAGCCGCGTTGACGACGCTCGGCACCGAGAGCGCGACCCCGGAGATTCCGCGGTACTCATCGAGCACTGAACTGACCGGCAGGATGCGATTCTCGTTGCGCAGGATCGCTTCGACGATCCGCGTTCCTGACAGTCCGATCGCGAAGTTGGTTGCGCCCTTTCCGGCAATCACTCGGTAGGCCGCAGTCTTCACGTTCTCCGCGATCCGAGCGAGGTCTTCTAGATTGAGCGATGTGCCATCGTCGAGTGCCCACTCGAGGATCGGTACCGGTCCGATTCGGGCCTGTGACCACATGGCGAACTCGGAGTCGCCGTGTTCTCCAACGATCATTGCGTGCACGCTCGAGGTGGCAACGCCGACGCGCTGGGCGAGCAACCAGCGCAGGCGAGACGAGTCGAGCACCGTGCCAGACGCAAAGACACGCGAACTCGGCAGCCCGCTGATCTGCTGGGCTGCTACGGCCAGCACGTCGCAGGGATTCGAGACGAGGATGTAGACCGCACCCGGTGCGCGGTCAACGAGTTTGGGCATGAGGTCGCGCAGGATTGCGACGTTTTCACCCGCGAGGTCGAGTCGGGATTGGCCGGGGTCCTGCTTGGCGCCGGCTGTAATTACGACCACGTTCGCGTCAGTGACAACATCGAGATCCGCTGAGCCAATCACTCGCGAGACGCCGGTGAATTGTGATCCGTGGGCGAGATCGAGCACCTCGGCATCCACCTTCTCGGCGCGGATGTCATAGAGGGCCACTTCGCTGGCAGACTCCCGAATCATCGCGGCGTACGCAAGGGATGTTCCGACGGCACCGGCACCGATGATGGCCAGCTTGGATTGCTCGATAACGCTCATCTCTTGAGCATGTCCTGTTGTGGCGCTTCGCGGAAGTGACGTTCGTCGCGAAGCCAGGATCGGGCTAAAGTTTCGGTGTGGCGAAAAATTCGCGGGTCGGGTTCGCCGCTACCAATGAGCCGGTGCGAGCCCGAGCGACACTGCTCATGCTCGGGCCAGCGTTCGTCGCTGCGATCGCCTATGTCGACCCCGGCAACGTCGCCGCCAACCTGACCGCCGGTGCCCGCTACGGCTACTTGCTGTTGTGGGTGCTGATTCTTGCCAACGCCGTCGCCGTGCTCGTGCAGTACCAGTCAGCCAAACTCGGCATCGTCACGGGCCAGAGCCTCTCAGAGATTCTCGGTGAGCGGCTACCAACCGCACCTCGACGCCTGTACTGGGTTCAGGCCGAGCTGGTCGCGGCGGCCACCGACATTGCCGAGGTCCTCGGCGGAGCGATCGCGCTGTACTTGCTCTTTGGGTTACCACTCCCGCTCGGTGGTCTGATTGTCGGCGTAGCGTCGATGGCGCTGTTGAGCCTGCAATCTCGGCGAGGCCAGCGCACCTTTGAGATCGTCATCGTCACCTTGCTCGCCGTCATCGTGGTCGGGTTCGTTTCGGGCCTGTTCATCGCCGGGCTCGACCCGGCAGAAGCAGTGGCCGGCATCGTTCCTCGATTTGAGGGCACGGATTCGGTGCTGCTCGCCACGAGCATGCTCGGCGCGACGGTCATGCCCCACGTCATCTATCTGCACTCCGCTCTCGCGCGCGACCGCTTCGGTGTAACCAAAGACCCGGTTCGCATTCGCGCTCTGCTCAAGGGCACCCGCTGGGATGTCGGCGCAGCACTGCTGGTTGCCGGTGCTGTCAACATTGCAATGCTCTTGCTCGCGGCATCCGCGCTTCGAGGAATCGACGGTACCGACTCGATCGAGGGTGCGCACGCCGCGATCGTCAGCGCCTTGGGACCAGCGGTTGGTGTCGTCTTCGCGATCGGGCTCCTCGCCTCGGGGCTTGCGTCAACGAGCGTTGGCACCTACGCCGGGGCATCCATCATGGGTGGCCTGTTGAAAGTGCGAGTTCCGCTGCTCGTGCGTCGAGTGATCACGCTCGTGCCAGCGCTCATCATCCTGCTCGTCGGATTCGATCCGACTCAAGCGCTCGTGCTCAGCCAGGTGGTGCTGAGCTTCGGCATCCCGTTCGCATTGATTCCGCTTGTCATGCTGGCCAGTTCGAAGCGAGAGCTGGGCGAGTTTGCGAACGCGGCGTGGCTCACGTGGACCGGGTGGATCTCCACCGCAGCCATTGTCGCCATCAACGTCCTGCTCATCGTGCTCGTGATTGCCGGCTGATAAGTGGTTGCCAACCCGACCGCCATCGAGGACTACGCCAAAGTCATCTATGCCCACACCGAGTGGCAGCCCGCCAAGATCACCACCTCGGAAATCGCTGC
The DNA here is from genome assembly GCA_964500075.1 of uncultured Salinibacterium sp. GTDB lineage: Bacteria > Actinomycetota > Actinomycetes > Actinomycetales > Microbacteriaceae > Rhodoglobus. The sequence goes on along the minus strand of CAZCOC010000162.1, from coordinate 652 downwards.
GCGCTTGGGTCTGGCCGCCTCCTCAGTGACCGAGATGGTCAAGAAACTCGTGGCGCAAGGCCTTGTGATGCACGAGCCGTACGGGGCGGTCGAGCTCACTGCCGCTGGCAACGAGCTCGCGCTGCGGATGATCCGCCGGCATCGCTTGATCGAGACGTGGCTGGTCGAGCGCTTCGGCTATAGCTGGGATGAAGTGCACGACGAAGCGGAGGTGCTCGAGCATGCGGTGAGCGACCGGTTTCTGGAGGCGCTCGACGAAGAGTTGGGATACCCGGAGCGCGATCCGCACGGCGACCCGATTCCGGCTCAGGACCTGCGTGTTCGGAGACCGAATGCGGTCCTGCTTGGCGAGCTGGGGACCGGCCAGGTCGGAACGGTTGTGAGGATTAGCGACCGAGACCCGGCGCTCCTTCGCGATCTCGACGCTGCTGGCATCCGTCTCGGAACCATGCTCCCGGCGATGGGCCACGAGCTCGAGCCAGCGGCGCTCGCCTCGATCTGGGTCAGTCTTGACTGACGCCGCTGCGTAGAGTGGCACTGTGAAGGAGAGTGGCCCTGTGAACGAGAGTCGCAAGGTGAATGCGGATGCCACAGCCGATGCGACGGGTTCGGTGGCGATCGACGACTCAACCGAAGAACGGCTCGCGGCCGC
>CAZCOC010000161.1:0-3714 GCA_964500075.1 uncultured Salinibacterium sp. | reverse complement strand
GTCATGCGCACCAGCATATAGTCAGGCTTGCAGGAAGTAGGCTTGTCTTCAAGGGCTCATTCGAACCCAACAGAGCCGTGTGAGGCAATGAAGCAGCCCCAATCAATCACCACGCTCCCGCCATCACCTGACGATGAGCGCAAGAGCAGAATCGTGCGTTACCTCATCGCGATGTGCCTACGGGTGGTCTGCATCATCTTGTGTTTCTTCGTGCAGGGCTGGTGGTTATTGCTGCCGATCATCGGCGCGGTGGTGTTGCCGTACTTCGCGATGATCATCGCGAACGTTGGCGGTGGCGGGCAGAATGGTGAGGTTCTTCGGCCGGGCGCCATCGTTCCAGCGGGAAGACAGGTACCGCGTGAGGACCAGCCGTGACGCTGGCGGGCGGAACACGCAGCGCCGCACCGGCAAGTTCTAACCAGACCGGGGTAGAGAGCCAGACCGGCGTAGAGAGCTCGACCCCCACGTGTTCGCGAGCCGGTTGCGACGGGCCCGCCGATTGGAACGTGAACTGGCGCAATCCTCGCATCCACGGCCCTGAGCGAGTGAAAGTGTGGCTGGCTTGCGCTGAGCACCGCGAGTTTCTCGCGGGTTACCTCAGTTCGCGAGGGTTCCCCGTGGCTGTCACCGATGTTTCGGTGGCGCTCGAACGTCTGCCAGATGTGCCGCAATGAGCAACTGGGGCTTCGCGTTCTCTCGGCGATGGCTCGGCTATCTGGCCCTCGTGATCGTGTTTGCGATTGCGTGCACCCTCCTGTCGATGTGGCAGCTCGCGCGCCGCGACGAGGCCAGAATCGAGATCGATCGTGTCGAAACGAACTGGGATGCCACGCCGCGCCAACTCCCGCAGGTCCTGTGGTCGCGCAACGAATTCGACGAGGATGACACGTGGACTCCCGTCACGGCGACCGGCCGCTACCTTGTCGATGAACAGTTCCTCGTCCGTGGCCGACCGTTCAATGGCCTCCCCGGCTTTGAACAGCTCGTTCCGCTCCAGCTCGATGACGGCAGCGTGTTCATCGTCAATCGTGGTTGGCTCCAAGTCGGCAACGCGCAAGATACACCGGACTTCATTCCTGAGCCGCCGAGTGGCGAGGTAACAGTCGTTGCCAGACTCAAACCAGGCGAGCCGATTGTAGCCGGGCGCTCAGCGCCGGATGGCCAGATCGCCACGATCAATCTGCCGCAACTTGCCGAGCAACTTGGCCTACCGACATACACCGCAGCGTACGGCCTGCTCGAGTCCGAGGACCCGGCAAGCACCGCCCTCCCGGCTGCCGCGGCGCGACCTGTCGCTGACGAGGGCCCGCACCTGTCGTACGCGTTTCAATGGCTTGTGTTTGGCGTCATGGCATTCATTGGGCTCGCTTGGGCGGTTCGACAGGAGTACCGCTTCCGCAACGAGGACGACCCGGAAGAGCAGGCGAGGGCAGCCGACCGGGCGAAACGCCAAGCGGCCAAGCCCCGGAGCGACTCCGAAGTCGAGGATGAACTGCTCGACGCGCGTTGAGCGTAGGGTCGTCCGCGGGCAAGCGGGTTACCCTTCACCCGGACTTACGCCAAACTAATAAGGTCCGCGTAGTCCTTGTTCCAGTGGTCTTCGACACCGTCAGGCAGGATCAGGACCCGCTCGGGGTTGAGCGCCTCGACGGCGCCCTCATCGTGGCTCACGAGGACAACGGCGCCGGTATAGCTCGCGAGTGCACCGAGAATCTCTTTGCGACTGGCCGGGTCAAGGTTGTTCGTCGGTTCGTCCAGCAGCAACACGTTCGCTCCGCTCACCACGATCATCGCCAACGCGAGTCTCGTCTTCTCGCCTCCGCTGAGTACGCCGGCCGGCTTGGCTGTGTCATCCCCGGTGAACAGAAACGACCCGAGGACTCGTCGAGCCTCGGTGTCGGTGATGTCGGGTGAAGATGAAACCATGTTCTCGAGTACTGAACGCTTGACGTCGATCGTCTCGTGCTCCTGGGCGTAGTATCCGATCCGCAAACCGTGGCCGGGTTCGATCTGCCCAGTATCTGGGATATCCACCCCCGCGAGCATGCGCAAGAGTGTCGTCTTGCCAGCACCGTTGAGCCCGAGCACGACGACTTTCGAACCACGATCAATCGCGAGGTCGACCGCGGTGAAGATTTCCAGCGAGCCGTAGCTCTTTGATAGATTGTGCGCCTGCAGTGGTGTGCGCCCACACGCAGCGGGGTTCGGGAATCGGAGCTTGGCCACGCGATCTACCGAACGCACCTCGTCGAGGCCAGATAGCATCCGCTCAGCCCGTGCCACCATCTGATGGGCTGCTGCCGCTTTGGATGCCTTGGCTCCGAATCGTGCTGCCTGCAACTGCAACTGGGTCGCCTTTTTCTCGACGTTGACGCGCTCCTTCTTTCGACGCTCTTCGTCGGCTTCGCGCTGGCGCAGGTAGTTCTTCCAGCCCATGTTGTAAATGTCGATCTGTTGGCGGTTGGCATCCAGATAGAAGACCTTGTTGACCGTCTCGCCGACGAGTTGCACATCGTGGCTGATGACAATGAATCCGCCAGCGTAGTTCCTGAGAAACTCGCGAAGCCAGACGACCGAGTCAGCGTCGAGATGATTGGTCGGCTCGTCGAGGATCATGACCTCGGCGCTCGAGAATAGGATGCGCGCGAGCTCGATTCTGCGACGCTGTCCGCCGGACAGTGTCTTGAGCGGCTGCTCGAGGATGCGATCCGGCAGGCTCAGGTTACTGGCGATCGAAGCAGCCTCAGCCTCAGCCGCGTACCCGCCAAGCGCGTCAAAACGGTCGGTCAGGTTGCCGTATCGCTTCATCGCAGCAGCACTGATGCTCGTATCTGTACTGGCCATCTCGATGCTCGCCTTGTGCATGCCGAGCACGAGTTCGCCAAGTCCACGAGCATTCAGGATGCGAGTTCTCGCCAGCTCCTCCGGGTCGCCTGATCTCGGGTCCTGTGGCAAGTAGCCGATTTCACCCGAGCGATCGATTTGACCCGCCGCGGCTGCGAGCTCGCCAGCGAGCACCTTCGTCAGTGTGGTCTTTCCTGCACCGTTTCGACCGACGAGCCCGATCTTGTCGCCGCCGTCGACCCGGAACGAAACGTTCTCCATGAGCAGACGCGCCCCAACGCGCAACTCAAGGTCGTGCACTGCGAGCACAGGAAAGGTCCGAATCTCTTGGATGGAGTGGGAGCGCGGCGTGAGTACGCCAGCCAGCTAGTCTACTTTGTGTGTTGCATGAGACGGCACGCCGCGCACTTCGGCAGTCACCTAGGAGAAGCTATTGAGTAGTCCAAGTCTGGCCATTGGCCGCCCCACAATCGCCGACAGCGTCTTCAGCCGCAGCCTCGTCACCGATATCGTTCTTGTGACTGCCGGCGCAGTGCTCACGGCAATCGCGGCGCAGGTCGTCATTCCGCTTCAGCCGGTGCCGATCACTGGGCAGACCCTCGCGGTACTGCTAGTCGGCGTTTCGCTCGGGGCCATGCGCGGTGCCATCTCGCTGTCACTGTATGCAGTGCTTGGAATCATCGGGCTGCCGGTCTACAGCGAGGCTTCGTCCGGCTGGAACATCATCGTCGGCCCGACTGGCGGCTACATCATCGGTTTCATTTTCGCAGCGGCATTGGCCGGATGGCTCGCCCAGCGGGAATGGGACCGCAAGGTGCTTTGGTCGTTCCTGGCGTTCCTCGCCGCGAGCGCAGTGCCCTTCGTATTCGG
>CAZCOC010000160.1:0-3720 GCA_964500075.1 uncultured Salinibacterium sp. | reverse complement strand
CGCCGCCGCTCACCGCGATCGCGAGCAGTTCGCACTCGATTCCCGGGGTCATCGAACTCGGTTGTGCCCGCGCGACCAAACGTTTGTTCCAGCGAACTGCAACGACGAGCAGTGCGGCCCCCACAAGCAAACACAGCCACCCGACGAAGCTGCCAAAGAGCACGCCGAGCGTGTCGAAACCAAGTGCGAGCCCCAAGAGAATACCGATCGGCGGAAGCGTGAGCACAAGTCGAGCCGTTGCGACGGGAGCAGCGAGGGCAACGTCAATGTCGCGCTGCACGGTCGCGAGAGACCGCAGTGAATCGGCATACGCAGTGAGCACCGGCGCTAGCGGCGCTCCTGCTGTCATCGCGATCGACCATGCGGCCGCGAGTCCCCGCCACGCCGATCGCTCTGTTGCAGGCAGGGGTTCAACGACACCCATCAGCGCATCGGCAAGCTCCTGAGGTTCTGGATGCTTCGCCATCAGCAAACTCGGAACCGGGTTCTCTACGAATTCGGCGACGTACTCCCACGCTCCAGTCGGGGGGATGCCCGCGCTCAACATCACGGCAAGCCGTTCCGTGACTGCCGCAACCTCGGCAAGCGGCTGCGCCGTGGGATGCCTTGACCTAGGCCGCTGTGCCTCTTGACTCCCTGAAGTGCTCGGTTCTTTCCCGGATCTCACAGTTCCCCCGGCAATACCTCAGGCAGTTCGACCTTCGACTCCACCACGGTGAGCCGATCGCGGGTATCAAGCGCTAGCGTGCCGATCGCTGCAAGGCTCCGGCGGCCGTCGCTTCGCTCGAGGTGGAGCACTGCGCCGATGGCGCTCACCGCTTGGCGGGCAATCGCTTCCGGACTCAGGTTCGCGAGCGCGCCGAGCGCCTCGAGCCGCGCAGGCACATCGGCGAGCGAGTTCGCGTGGAGCGTGCCAGCCCCGCCGTCGTGGCCTGTGTTCAAGGCCCCGAGGAGCTCGCGGATCTCGGCGCCGCGGCACTCGCCAAGCACGAGGCGGTCTGGTCGCATCCGCAACGCCTCACGAACAAGGCGTTCAAGACCCAGTTCCCCTGCGCCCTCAAGGTTGGCTTGTCGCGCTTCAAGGGTCACGACGTGCGGGTGGCTGATGCGAAGCTCCGCAACATCCTCAATGCATACAATGCGCTCGCGATGGTCGGCCTCCGCGAGCATCGCCGAGAGCAGTGTGGTTTTGCCGCTACCTCCAGCGCCTGTCACGAGCATGTTCTTGCGTTCGAGCACGAGAGCGCGGATGGTGCTCAATGGCACCGATTCGAAAAAACCGGCCTCCTCAAGCTCGTTCAAACTCAATGGCGCAACACTCGGCAACCGGATCGAGATGAGCGTTCCTTGTGGCGAAATTGGAGGGAGCACTGCGTGCACCCGAACGCCATCACCCAGTCTCGTGTCGACGCACGGTTGGGCTTCGTCGATGTGCCGACCGCCGAGGGCGACCAATCGAACCGCGAGCTCCCTAGCGCTCTGCTCGGTGAGCTCATTGCCGGACTCCCGCACCAGCCCACCACCGCGATCAACCCACAGCGAGTGCGAGCCGTTGACGAAGATGTCGGTCACCGTTGGGTCGCTCACGAGCTCAGCGAGCGCACCGAACGCTGCGGTGCGAGTCCGCAGCGGCGGCCTCACGTGCGACAACGCGCTGGTAGCGCCGTGTGTGTACGAGGCAACAAACCTGCCCGCCTGCTCACCGAGCCACGGATGATCTTGACCGGCTTGCTCGGCGCGCGCCCGGTCATCCAGCATCATGCTTGCAGGCTAGATCGAGTTGGCATGATCGAATCGGCCAAGGCCTAGACCGGCCATATTCAACGCGGCTCTCGACACTGTGGTGGAGCAGTGCCGGGCATTAACGAGAGGGGCGGCGCCAGTTGGGGGGAACGGGCGCCGCCACAGCAACGCCTGATTGGGGGGAATCGTTGGCGCTGCCTGTAGGACTCTCGTCCGACGGCTCAAGTGTACTAAAAGCTAGCCACCGCGCAACGTGCAATTGCTGAGAGGTTTATGATTGCCGCACACACCCTTGGGTGTATTGACCAAACCACTGCGAGAACCTGGCGGCTCGCGATACCGGTTGCACGATGACGGCTGCCAACAGTCGTCCATCGAACATCGACAATCCGACCTTTGCGAGGATCATGTGCCGAAGAACTCGATCGACAGCCTGCTGCACGAAAACCGCCGCTTTCCACCAACGCCAGAGTTCGCCGCCGAGGCAATCGCCTCCGGTGAGGTCTATGCCACCGCGAAGGCCGACCGAGTCGCGTTCTGGGCAGACATTGCGAGGGAGTCTCTGCACTGGCACACGCCCTTTACGCGAACACTCGACTGGGATGACGCGCCCTTCGCCAAGTGGTTTGCCGACGGCGAACTCAACGTGGCATACAACTGTCTCGACCGGAACGTGCTCGCCGGCAACGGTGACCGGGTGGCCATCCACTGGGAGGGCGAACCAGGCGACAGTCGCAGCATCACCTATGCCGAGCTGACCGCCGAGGTCAAGCGTGCAGCCAATACCCTCAGTGATCTCGGAATCGGACAGGGCGACCGCGTGGCGATCTACCTGCCATTGATTCCCGAGGCGATCGTTGCGATGCTCGCGGTCGTGCGGCTCGGGGCAATGCACTCGGTGATCTTCGGTGGCTTCAGTGCCGAGAGCATTCGCTCGCGAGTGGCGGATGCCGACGCCAAGCTCGTCATCACCGCTGACGGCGGCTGGCGCAAGGGCAAGGTGCTGCCGCTCAAGCCCGCTGTCGACGAGGCGCTCGCCAGCGCCGATTCCAACGTTGAGCACGTGCTCGTTGTGCGCCGCGGCGGCAATGAGGTTGCCTGGGTTGAGGGCCGTGACCACTGGTGGCACGAGACCGTCGCCAGCGCGAGCTCGGAGCACGAGGCGCAGGCCTTCCCCGCCGAAAACCCGCTGTTCATTCTCTACACCTCCGGTACGACCGGAAAACCGAAGGGAATCCTGCACACGAGCGGCGGCTACCTGACGCAAGTGGCGTTCACCCACCGCAACGTGTTCGACCTGCATCCAGAGACGGATGTCTACTGGTGCACAGCAGACGTCGGCTGGATCACCGGGCACAGCTACGTGGTCTACGGACCGCTGGCTAACGGCGCGACGCAAGTGATCTACGAGGGAACACCAGACACTCCGCACCCCGGGCGCTGGTGGGAGATCGTTCAGAAGTACGGCGTCTCGATTCTGTACACCGCGCCAACGGCCATCCGTTCGTTCATGAAGATCGGGCGTCAGGTTCCAGCGGAGTTCGACTTGAGCTCGCTTCGGCTACTCGGATCGGTGGGCGAGCCGATCAACCCGGAGGCATGGGTCTGGTACCGCGACATCATCGGCGGTGGCACAACCCCGGTCGTCGACACCTGGTGGCAGACCGAAACTGGCGCCATCATGATCTCTGCGCTGCCTGGCATCACAACCCTCAAGCCCGGATCAGCGCAAGTGCCGATCCCGGGCATCCTGATCGATATCCTCGGCGAGGACGGCACTCGAGTCGACCCGCCGAGCGGGGGCCTGCTCGTTGTTTCTGAGCCGTGGCCTTCGATGCTGCGAGGCATCTGGGGCGACCCGGAACGGTTCGTCGAGACATACTGGTCGCGCTTTTCTCGCGACGGCAGGTTCACCTACTTCGCCGGTGACGGCGCCCACGTCGACGAGGATGGCGACATCTGGCTGCTCGGCCGCGT
>CAZCOC010000159.1:0-3736 GCA_964500075.1 uncultured Salinibacterium sp. | reverse complement strand
CTACGACATCACCTACGCCAGAGACGCCCAAAGTCTCTGGCTCAAGCAGCACCTCATGGGCGTGAACGGCAAGTTCACCGACATGGGCAGAGCCGAACTGCTCGAGGTGGCCGATCGGTTCGCCATACCGGGCGCCAAGCGAGCACTCTCCGACATCAACGACGCGCTCGCATCATGGCCAGAGTTTGCCGTTGCGGGTGAACTCGATTCGGGCGCGACCGATGACGTTGGGCGAGAGTTCACGCCGCTGTAGCGCAGCGCCGGAAACCGGTAGCAGCAGGGCGAGGGCGCCGATCAGAAGCGAACGCTTTACTGTGCGCCGCCGAGCACAAAAGCCAACGACGTGCCAAGGGCGGCTCGGTAGGGCTCGCGGGCGAGCATTCGCTCTCGGATGCCCTACTCGATCTCGAGTTGCGCATCGAGCGAGTCATCGGCGTTCACGTGACGGGCAACCTCCGCGGGTCTCGTTCATGATGAGCACGAGTTCGGCATCCCGTTCGGCGGCCGCCTCGGAGAACTTCACCCCGCCCAGCGAGCCAGCCCCGGCGACCGCCTCGGTATTGGAGGCGGCGAGCAGGGCATCCCTGCCGGCGCCGGCCGCGAGAAAGCCTTCGATCTCCCCGCGGTCGCTATGAAGCCGTCGTTCATGTCGGGGATGCGCGCACGAAGTGAGCCGGCGGTGGGCCAGGGCATTGCAATGAAGGTCATGACTGGCCCGACCGCCGGCCCGCTAGTTCCGCTAGCTCCGCCGGGCCCGCCCTAAACGGAGCGCTTGTGAAACAGGACGAACACCACGGCGGCCAGGTTGAGCAGGATGGTGGCCACCGCGAGATTGATTGCCTCGGCAGGAACCCCGGCCTCGAAGAAGCCGGGGATCGGGCTGAGACCGGAGAGCAGCCGTGTCACGACAATCACCCAGACCGCCCACGTGGCACCGCGCCACGCGAAGGGCACCGCGACGAGCGTCGCGACACCCAGCACGATCACGCCGACGGCGAGCTCGATGGGGAACAGGGCATCGGGACCGAGTTGCGTCGCGCCAAGCACGACATCCGCGATCCCGAGCAGCGTCGCGAGGGCGATGCCGATGCGGGAGAGGATCGTGTGCGCGGTGACGGAGGTGGTGGAGACGACTTGAGCGGACTTGGTTGACGTAGACATATTTGGGTTGCCTTCCTGAACTTTCGGTGACGACACCATGTCGCCAGCCCAAGCCTCAGAGACGGAGGAAGGCGATGGATGAGGATTCACCCCTGTTGAGGCGGGAATCCGCCCGGGTGCACTAGGGGCCAGCCCCTATGTTGTCGACCGGGCACCATCCATAATCAGTGCATGTCCGATATCGGCGCAGGCGCGACCACAGCCGTCAGTGTGCTTCTCGTTGATGATCATCCCGTCGTGCGGTCGGGGCTTCGAGCCCTTCTCTCCACACTCGAGGGGGTCGTCGTGATTGGCGAGGTCGGCTCGGGCGAGGAGGCGATTCGCGAGGCCGCTGTCAGCAAACCCGATGTGATCGTGATGGACCTGCGGATGCCCGGCATGAGCGGCGCGGAAGCGACCGCGGCAATCCTGCGCCGCGATCCTGACGCGAACATCTTGGTGCTCACGATGTTCGACGAGGATGCCATGGTCGGTGAAGCGCTGCGCGCCGGCGCTCGTGGCTACCTCTTGAAGGGTGCCGAGCAGGACGAAATCGAGCGTGCCATCCGGGCTGTTGCCGCGGGCGAGGCGATCTTCAGCAGCAGCGTCGCGGCGAAGGTGCTCGGTCGGCTCGGCCGACCCGCGCCGGCGCCCAACACGGCGCTCAGCCCGCTGACGGCCCGCGAGCGCGACGTGCTGGAGTTGATCGCGCAGGGCCTCGCGAACGCCGCGATCGCCAGCCAATTGCACATCGCGCTGAAGACGGTCGGCAACCACATCTCGGCAATCTTCCTCAAGCTCGGTGTCGCCACCCGGGCGGAAGCGATCGTGCTCGCCCGGGATGAGGGCCTGGGGCATGGCTGACCGTCGGTGGCTGGTCGCCACGGCGGCCGCAGTCTCTGGCTTCCTCGCCCTGCTCGCGGGCTCGCTGGCAATCGCGACCGGTGCAGACTGGGGAGACCTGTTCGAGAGCTTCGCCTTCACCAACACCGTCATCGGCTTGTCGTTTGCTGTCACCGGCGCGCTCATCGCGTGGTTCAGACCGGCGAACTGGGTCGGATGGCTGTTCGTGGCGAGCGGACTCGGCCACCTCGTGAGCGCGGCCGGCGCGATGCTCGCGTTCGCCGGGCTGCAGTGGGGCTGGGCGCCGTGGCTGATCGCAACCGCGACCACGCTGTACGCAACGCTGTGGCAGGCCGGCATTCTCGCCCTGTTCCCGCTCGCCCTGATCGTGTTTCCGACGGGCCGACTGCTCTCACCGAGGTGGATAATCGTCGTGGTCGTCATTGCGGTGCACGCCGTGTGGATGCTCGCCGTCGCGGCGTTCGCCTCCGAGACGCTGTTCGGGCGGGCCGAGGCGACATCCATTCTCTCGATTGGGCTGGTGCTCCCCGAGCCACTCGAGATCGTGGTCAATCTGCTCAGCTCGGTGACGCTCGTGGCCGCAGCCGTGGCCCTCGTGGTTCGCTACGCACGCGGTGACGACGTGGTGCGCCGGCAGCTGCTGTGGCTGATCCTCGCGCTGATCGCCATCGGGCTGCTCAACTCCCAGCGCTGGCTCACCGGCGACGGCCCGGTGCTGCCCCTTCTGAGCGTTGCGCTGATCCCCGTCGCCGTCGCGATCGCAATCCTGCGGTACCGGCTGCTCGACATTCGCTTGGTGCTCTCCCGAACCCTGCTCTACGCCCTGGTGTTCGGCCTCGTGATCGCTGCCTACGTCGGGTTGGTGGCCGGGCTGTCGCTTCTGGTGCCGACCGAGGTTGAGCGCGGGATCTCCATCGCCGCGGCGGTCGCTGTGGCTCTGGCCTTCAACCCGTTGCGCCTGCTGCTTCAGGGCGTCATCGACCGCGCGTTCTATGGTTCGCGCCGCGACCCGACCCTGCTGGTGACCCGGCTGGCTGACCAGCTCCGACGCCCCGACGATGACCTCAGCTTCCTTCTCGACCGGGTGCGCCACGACCTGCGGCTGCCCTATCTGGCCCTCCGCGACACGGAGGCGGCACTGATCGCGGAGTCCGGCGACGCAAGCGAGACGACACTCGCCGAGATGCCGTTGGTCTACCAGGCACTCCCGCAGGGTGCGCTCGTCGTGGGGCTGCGCCGCGGGGACAGCTCGATGCACCCGGCCGACGAGCGAACGCTCGGCCTCGTCGCCGGCCCGCTGGCGGTGGCGCTGCACGCCCTGCGCCTCGCTGCCGAGGTCGCGGTGGCCCGTGCCGCGACCGTCGAGGCTCGGGAACGCGAGCGCGCGATTCTGTATCGGGAACTTCACGACGGCCTCGGGCCGGAGTTGACCAGTGCAGCATTTCGCGCGGACGCGGCATACAACCTCGTGCGATCGGACCCCGACCAGACGGCCGCTCTGCTCGGAGAGCTGCGCGCGGAGATTCGCAGCTCACTCAACGACGTGCGCCGAGTCGTCTACGGTTTGCGCCCCGTAGAGCTCGACAAGCGCGGCTTGGTCGGGGCTATCCGCAACAGAATGGATGCCCTTGCGCCGGACATCCACGGCACGCTCGCGGCGCCGCCAAGCCTGCCGGAACTGTCGCCGGCCGTCGAGCTCGCTGCGTACCGGATCGTGAGCGAGGCTCTCACC
>CAZCOC010000158.1:0-3773 GCA_964500075.1 uncultured Salinibacterium sp. | reverse complement strand
ACGAGGAAGCGGTCATCCGCACCGGCGAACTCTCGATGGATCAGGACACCCACGAGGTGACGATCGGCGCAGAGCAGATCGAACTGAGCCCAACTGAATTCAAGTTGCTCCGCTACCTCATGCTGAACCCGAACCGGGTGCTCTCCAAAGCACAGATCCTGGACCACGTGTGGGAATACGACTTCAACGGCGATGCTGGCATTGTCGAGAGCTACATTTCGTATCTTCGACGCAAACTCGACCAGCACACGGATGAGCCGCTGATTCAGACCAAGCGCGGATTCGGTTACATGCTCAGGAGCGCAAAAGTCTGAACGCTCAGCGTTTCGCGCCCGCGCGCGGGTAGCCTGAAGACCTAATGCACGACGAGCTCGCCGAGTGGTGGAACCGAATCTCACTCCGCACCAAGGTCACAGGAGTGACCGTGCTGTTGGTGACCCTCGGGCTCATTGTCGCTGGCGCCGGAACCATGACCGTTCTGCAGACCTACCTGATCGGCGAGGTCGACGCCAAAGTAGACGTGGTTCGACAACAACTCGACGGGTCGATCATCAAGTTCGAGGCGCCCGGTGAAGATCCGCAGTGCACCGTCACGACCGCACCGACCGACTACTTCATCGCGGTACTGAGCTTCGAAGGCACGATGCTCTGCAGCAATCGAACGATGCAGGCTGCGCAACCGGTCGTTGACACGCTCACGCTGCAGCAAGTGGCTGCCAAGCAAGACGCCTTCACACTTCCGAGCACCGATGCACCTGGACAATGGCGCGTGATTGCGTTCCCGGTGACCTCACCAGTCTCGGACGATTACTTCTCGATCGTGGTCGGACTCGACCTGGCCGACTCGAACGCGACGATCGGCCGCCTTGCCGCGACCTTCCTCTTCTTCGGGCTCACGGTTGTGATTCTCGGCGGTGCCCTCACTCGGCTGCTCGTGACCAGCACCTTCGCCCCGCTGCGGGAGGTCGAAGCCACGGCGGCGCGCTTCGCTGGCGGTGACTTCAGCCAACGCCTTGGCGGTGCAACACCCAACACCGAAGTCGGTCGCCTGAATCGCTCGCTCAACTCGATGCTCTCCCGAATCGACCGCGCGTTCGCCGACCGCGCGAAGACCATCGATCAGATGCGACGCTTCGTTGGGGACGCCAGCCACGAGCTGCGAACGCCGCTCGTCTCGGTTCGCGGCTACGCCGAGCTGTACCGCATGGGGGCGCTCTCGAACGATCAGGACGTTGCGCAGGCAATGGAGCGCATCGAAAAGGAAGCTATCCGCATGGGCGAGCTGGTCGTTGACCTCCTAGAACTGGCTCGAATCGACGAAGCGAAGCCCTTGCAGCTCAGCGTCGTTGATCTCGTTCCCCTCGCTCAGGATGCGGCTCTGGATGCCATGGCGTCGTACCCCAGTCGGGTCGTGACAGTCATCAGCACGGACGAAGTCCCGCCGGATGCCGCGATCGAGACTGCGCCGGCTGCATCGGTACCCGGCCCCCCACCTGCTGCCTCATCGACAGTCGGAAGGACGCGCGAGCTGTCATCGGCAGCGACCGGCCCGATTGCGTTCGCCGGCGCGACTCTTGCCAGGCTCGGCGCTCGGCGGGCGCGAACGCGTGCAGAGGCAGCAGCGAACGCGGCCGGCATCACGCTCGCGCCGCTGCCGGCACCGGTTCCACACCGCGCAGTCATCTTGGCCGAGGAAAACAAGATCCGCCAAGTCGTCAACAACCTCGTCGGCAACGCAGTCCGATTCACCCCAGACACCAGCTCGATCGAGATCGGAGTTGGCGTGGATACCGACAACAGCCTCGCGGTGATCTCCGTCATTGATCACGGCGAAGGCGTTCCGCCACAGATTCGAGACAAGATCTTCCAGCGCTTCTGGCGCGCCGACACTTCGCGAACACGGGTTACTGGTGGCAGCGGTCTCGGGCTGGCGATCGTTTCGGGGATCGTCGAAGCACATCAGGGCAGCGTTGAAGTAGTTGACACTCCCGGCGGCGGGGCCACCTTCCGGGTGCGGCTTCCCCTCCACAATGAGCGAGCGGATGGCGCGAACTCCACAACCTCGAACTGACCGAGCCGTGCTGCCCGAGCCGCAACTACTGTCTGTGGCATGACGAGATATCAAGTAGACAGCGAAGCAGTACTCAATGCCACCGGTGCAGTGCGCACCTCCATTGGTCGCATCCAGTCGGAGGTCTCTGGACTTCACGGCCAACTCACGAATCTGCAAGGGTCGTGGAGCGGCCAAGCGGCGACCGCCTTTCAGGCTGTCGTGAACGACTGGAAGTCGACCCAACTGCGAGTGGAGGAGAGTCTCGCGGCAATCAATCAAGCGCTCAGTCAGGCTGGTCAGCAGTACGCCGAGATCGAGGCGAACAACGCGCGGTTGTTCTCCCGATAGGGCACGCCGCCGCGGGCAAAGACGACAACGGCCGACTCCCAATGGGAGCCGGCCGTTGTGTTCGACAACTCGGACTTAGAAGTCCATGCCACCCGATGGGTCGCCGCCCATGGAGGCCTGAGCCTTTTCGGGCTTCTCGGCAATAACGGCCTCGGTCGTCAGGAAGAGCCCGGCGATCGATGCCGCGTTGAGCAGCGCCGAGCGGGTCACCTTCACCGGGTCGTTGATGCCTGCAGCGAGCATGTCAACGTACTCGCCAGTCGCGGCGTTGAGACCATGACCGGCGGGAAGGTGACGCACCTTGTCCGCGACGACACCCGGCTCGAGACCGGCGTTGAGCGCAATCTGCTTGAGCGGAGCATCCACAGCAACCCGCACGATGTTCGCACCGGTCGCTTCGTCGCCCGTCAGGCTCTTGAGCGCCTTGCTTTCGAAGGCGATCTTGCCGGCTTGGATCAGCGCGACTCCACCACCTGCGACAATGCCCTCTTCGACAGCAGCCTTGGCGTTGCGCACGGCGTCCTCGATGCGGTGCTTGCGCTCCTTGAGCTCAACCTCGGTTGCAGCACCCGCCTTGATAACCGCGACACCACCGGCAAGCTTTGCGAGGCGCTCTTGGAGTTTCTCGCGGTCGTAGTCGCTGTCGGTGTTGTCGATCTCGGCGCGGATCTGCTTGACGCGACCGGCGATGGCCTCGGCGTCGCCGGCACCCTCAACGATCGTGGTCTCGTCCTTGGTGATGACGACCTTGCGTGCACGGCCGAGCAGGTCGAGCGTGGCGTTCTCAAGCTTGAGTCCGACCTCCTCGGAAATGACCTGACCACCGGTAAGGATGGCGAGGTCCTGCAGCTGGGCCTTGCGACGGTCACCGAAGCCTGGCGCCTTGACGGCAACCGACTTGAAGATGCCGCGAATCTTGTTGACCACAAGCGTTGCGAGGGCTTCACCGTCGACGTCTTCGGCAATGATGAGCAGCTGCTTGCCGCTCTGGATCACCTTGTCAACGATGGGAAGCAGGTCCTTGATGTTCGAGATCTTGGAGTTGACGATCAGGATGTACGGGTCTTCGAAGACCGCTTCCTGACGCTCCGGGTCGGTTACGAAGTACGCAGAAAGGAAGCCCTTGTCGAAACGCATGCCCTCGGTGAGCTCGAGCTCGGTGCCGAAGGTGTTCGACTCCTCAACCGTGACCACGCCTTCCTTGCCGACCTTGTCGATCGCCTCGGCGATCAGGGCGCCGATCTCGGGGTCTCCAGCAGAGATGGATGCGGTCGCCGCGATCTCTTCCTTGGTCTCGATCTCCTTGGCTCCAGCAATGAGCGCCTCGATGACGGCAGCGGTGGCCTTCTCGATTCCGCGCTTCAGGCTGATC
>CAZCOC010000157.1:0-3784 GCA_964500075.1 uncultured Salinibacterium sp. | reverse complement strand
GTTGGTCATCTTCACCGTAGGCGGGCGCTTGATGCACGATGCCGGTGCCCTCGCCGGTGGCGACATAGTCCGCGACGAGGATCTGCCAAGCGTTCTGAGTGCCCCACTCCCCGGTGTCGGCGAAGTAGTCCCAGAGGCGGGCGTAGCGTACGCCCTCGAGGTCGCGGCCCTTGAGTGACTTTGTGATCGCGGATGTCGCGGCATCCGCCGATTCATACCCGAGGTCTTTCGCGTAGGCCGCGATGGTGTCGGTGGCGAGCAGGTAGGCCGCGACTCCCTCGGCTGCGCCGTCTCCTCCGCCCAGTGGGCCGCTCGGCAGGACCGAGTACTCGATGTCTGGGCCGACCGCCAGCGCGAGGTTGGTTGGAAGCGTCCACGGAGTTGTCGTCCAGGCCAGGGCGAGCACGGCGGTGAGGCCGAGGCTCTCCGCTTTCGCGCCGTCGAGCGGGAAGGTAACCGTGACCGATTGGTCTTGGCGCATCTTGTAGACATCGTCGTCCATGCGCAGCTCGTGGTTCGAGAGCGGAGTCTCGTCGTGCCAGCAGTACGGAAGTACGCGGAATCCCTCGTAGGCAAGATCCTTGTCGTGAAGCTGCTTGAACGCCCAGATCACGCTCTCCATAAAGGAGGCGTCGAGGGTCTTGTAGTCGTTCTCGAAGTCGACCCAGCGGGCCTGCCGAGTGACGTACTCCTGCCACTCGTGTGTGTACTCGAGCACCGACTCGCGCGCCTTCTCGTTGAAGGCGGCGATGCCCATCTTCTCGATCTGGTTCTTCTCGGTGATGCCGAGCTGGCGCATCGCCTCGAGCTCGGCTGGCAGGCCGTGGGTGTCCCACCCGAACCGGCGGTGCACTTGCTTGCCGCGCATGGTCTGGAAGCGCGGGAAGACGTCCTTGGCGTAGCCGGTCAGCAAGTGGCCGTAGTGGGGAAGGCCGTTCGCGAACGGCGGGCCGTCGTAGAAGACCCACTCTTCGGCGCCGTCGCGATTGTCGACGGATGCCTGGAAGGTGCTGTCTGTCTTCCAGTAAGCGAGCACCTGCTCTTCGATTGCGGGGAAGCGCGGTGACGGCTGGACTGGTTCGTCTGGCGTGTGGTTGGGGTATGACATGCGGCTCCTGTGCTGTGCTTCTCATAAGCACTATTCACGAGGACGACCTCTCGGCCGCGGTACCACCCCGCTTGCGGCCGCTGGCGACCGCCACTCAAACTGCTGACTCGGTTCTAATTGGCGCTCTCGCGCTGTTCTTCCGAAGGCTCCCCGGTGATAGCGGATCGCTGCCGTGGGGTTATTCTACGCGGTGGGTGAGCGCTTTGGGCCGAGTCGGCCCTCTTCTCCTCCACAACGCCGACTTCAAAAACTTGTCGATTCTGGGCGTTTCTACTTCGAACATAGGTTCGAATGTGAGAGACTGAGCCATGACCTTCACCGAGACCTTCGCCTTCACCGCCGAGGCGGTTCTGCGCTTGGGTCCGGATGCCGCGGCGCTCGCTACCCTCCCCGACGACGCTCTCCTTGCCGCCCACACCGTGCTCACAGAACACCGTCGGTCCACGGAGCTGTACACCGCCTGGCTGTCCGCAGAGATAGCTCGGCGCTCCTCTCGGGATGCTGGTTACAGCGGGCTCGCGCAGCGCCAGGGTTTCGGCTCGGCCACCGCGCTAATTGAATCTCTGTCCCCGGTCAGCCATGCCGAAGCGACTCGACTCGTTGAGGCCGGGCAGTTGATGACCGGTGCCGAGACGCTGTGGGAGTCGGCGCTCTCCGAGGCTCTTCGTGCCGGCGGCCTCTCCGTCCCGACCGCCGACGCCATTCGGCGCGGGCTTGCCCCCGTTGCCGATCGAGCGCCCGCTGCCGACTTGCTGGCCGAGTGTGAGCACCTCATCGGCCGGGTGCCATCGGTCACCCTCGACGAACTGCGCCGCGAAGCGCGCAGCGCCCGTGACCGCCTCGACGCTGCCGGCATAGCCCGGCGCGAGCAGCAGCGCCGAGACCACCGCTACCTCAAGCGCTGGGTCCGTGACGACGGCATGTATCAGGGGTCGTTCCTGCTCGATCCAGAGAGTGGCCAGCTGGTCTTCAGCGCGCTCGACGCGATCATCGCTCCTCGGCGAGGCGTCAGGTTCGTGGATGCCGCGGCTCAAATGGAAGCGCAGGCGGTGATCGACGACCCCCGAACGAACGACCAGTTGCTCGCCGACGCGCTCGTTGACATGGTTCGCCTCGCAACCGACGCCGACCCCGGCACCCTGTTCGGCAGCCTCCGCCCCGCAGTGCGCGTGATCGTGACCGAAACGGCGCTGGGTCTCCCGGTCTGGTCGGCCGACACCGTCAGCTCAACCGACCCCTTCATCTCAACCAACCCGGTCCGCTCAGCCAACCGCGCGGGACATGGCTTCCTCGAAGGTGACCCGCAGCCGATCTCGCGCGAAACCGTTGATCGCCACATCTGCAATGCCGGAATCATCGGCGTCAAGTTCGATCGCAAGCATCAGGTGATCGACCTGGGGCGCACCCAGCGACTGTTTACTGAACTGCAGCGCATCGCCCTCGCCGTGCGAGACGGTGGATGCGTCTTCCCCGCCTGCGCGAAGCCCCCGTCACACTGTGAAGCCCACCACATCAATGAGTGGGAGCGAGACCACGGCTTAACTGATGTTCGCGACGGCGTCCTGCTGTGCCGACATCATCACATGCTGCTTCACAACAATCATTGGCAGGTCACTCGGGATGACGCTACGTACTGGTTGAAGCCCCCGCAATCGGTGGACGCAGACCAGGCGCCCCGGCTGCTGCACTCCAAGAGTCCCCTTGTGGCCGAACTCGCACGGCCGCGAGACTAGGGCAAGCACTCATGCGAACCGACGACAATGGCAACATGAGTTCTCTTGACGAAGAAACCGCTGCCATCCGCTCGCTTCAGACGCACACCGACTATGGGGCAGTCAGTCTCACCGAATCGGATGTCGATGCTGACCCGTTCGTGGAGTTTGCAACATGGTTGGCGCGCGCCGAGGCAGAAGAGATCTACGAACCGAACGCGATGGTGCTATCAACGATCGACCCAGACGGAAAGCCGAGCAGTCGCACGGTGCTGTTGCGAGGCATCTACCCGGACGGCTTCGAGTTCTTCACCGACTACGAATCACGCAAGGGACGGGCGCTTCTCGCCAACCCGAATGTCTCGATCGTGTTCCCGTGGTACCGCCAGCACCGACAAGTGCTGGTCTACGGGATTGCGAGCCCGACCGTGGCTGCGGTGAGCGACGAGTACTTCCAACGCCGGCCCCACGGCGCCAAAATCGCCGCCACGGCGAGCCACCAGTCACAGCCGATTGCCGACCGAGAAGAACTTGAGGCGCGAGTGCGCGACCTCGAGGAACGCTACCCAGAAGGCACGGAAGTGCCGAGGCCCGACAACTGGGGCGGTTTTCGTGTAATGCCAGAGCGGATCGAGTTCTGGCAGGGCCGAACCTCTCGGCTCCACGACCGGATTCGGTTCACTGCGACAGCCAACGGCGACTGGGTGGTGGATCGGCTGCAACCGTAGGCGTGAAGGTCCTCTGATTCGCCTACTATCGGGGCGCTGAGCGAAGCCCTAGGCTATCCATCGCCCCGGGGCTACTCCGGTTCTGCGCCTCATCTGGAAGAGGGTCACATGAGCGACAACACACCGACCGAGCGATTCGAGCAACCGGATGCGCCGACCGAGGTCATGCCGCCGTCAGGCAATGCCGCAACGGCCGCCGCAGATGGCAAGTCGAAGCGCACCATGGTGATCTTGCT
>CAZCOC010000156.1:0-3785 GCA_964500075.1 uncultured Salinibacterium sp. | reverse complement strand
CTCGGCGCCACGGTGTCGAAGTGCGCAGGCCATGCATCCAACGTTCTGGAGTATTCGCGGGGCTTGAGCCGCTCGCTGGGTTGGGTGTTGGGCCGGCTGTCCCAACCGGCAGCCCCCAGTGCCTCGATCACGAGCAACCACCGGTCGGACTCTTCGATCGCACCGCGCACTTCGACACTGACGATCATCGGCGCGACGGCAACTTTGCGGTGCGGCTTGGCCTCGACGAGGTCAGCGGTATTGGAACGGCGATTGCCAGCAGCATCGTCGCCGAGCGTGGTCGTGGCGGCGAGTATCTGAGCATGAACGATCTCGTGCGGCGCGTCGGACTGTCGACCAAGCAATTGGAAGTGCTCGCGGCATCCGGTGCCTTCGATTCGCTGGGGTTGGGTCGTCGTGAGGCCCTCTGGAACGCCGGAAGTGCTGCCCAGGATCGTGCCGAGTTTCTGCCGAACACTGTGGTGTCGGTGCAACCTCCGCTGTTCTCGATGCCGAGCGAAGTGGATGAACTCATGTCCGATCTGTGGGCCACCGGGGTTTCCGTCGATAATCACCCCGTTCGTCATCTTCGGCGGCAGCTCACCGAGCGCGGTGTACTCACTGCGGCCGAGCTCGTGATGGCGGAGTCCGGGCGTCGGATCGAGATCGGCGGAGTGGTCACCCATCGTCAACGGCCGGCGACGGCGAGCGGCATCACCTTCATCAACATCGAAGACGAAACCGGCCTCATCAACGTCATCTGCAGTGTCGGCTTGTGGGATCGCTACCGCCGTGTCGTGCGGGAGAGCCCGGCGATGATCGTGCGGGGCATGCTTGAGCGCTCGCCAGAGGGGGTCACCAATCTGCTCGCTGACCGCTTCGAGTCGCTCAGAATGGCACCCAGCACGAAGTCGCGCGACTTTCGCTAGTGAGAACTACGAAAATGCGGGCTTGTCGGCTGAATGAACTCTTTGTCACCATCGCGCACCATTTTCGTAACGCATGGTACACACAGCCGAGTACTGCTATATCCTTGATCCAGCACCCGTCTGTCCCAGGACCGGCTGGTGTGGCCTCGACTGTCGGGGCCAGATGAACGCTCCTGGAGGAGTTTTACATGGCATTAGGTACCGTTAAGTGGTTCAACGCGGAAAAGGGCTTTGGTTTCATCGCCCCTGAGGACGGAAGTCCTGACGTGTTCGCCCACTACTCTGCAATCGCTTCGAGCGGCTACAAGTCGCTCGACGAGAACCAGAAGGTTGAGTTCGACATCACCCAAGGACCCAAGGGTCCTCAGGCGGAGAACATCCGCCCCCTCTGATCTTGATAGTTCAGTACAGAAACGCCCCGGCTTCGGCTGGGGCGTTTCCCATTGCCGGGCGTTTCCCATTGCCAGCGAAGCCTTAACTACTCCTCGACCGGCGCGCCTTCGCGCACCCTTCGCACCACGAAGACCACGATCAGAAGTAGCACTGCGCCGATTACGACGTACTGCAACACGTCAGCGAACGGTTCGACGATCGTCCAGTTCTCGCCGAGCAGATAGCCTGCGAGAACGAACAGCGTGTTCCAGATCGAACTGCCGAGGAAAGTCAGAAGCACGAAGAGCCAGAGGTTCAGCCGAGTGATTCCCGCGGGGATCGAGATCAGGCTTCGGAAGATCGGCAACATCCGCCCGAAGAAGACAGCCTCGGCACCGTGTTTGTCAAACCACGCCACCGACTTATCGATGTCAGAAACCTTCAAGAGCGGCACCCGACGGGCGACACCTCGCAGCCGTTGCGCGCCAAGCAGTGCACCGAGCGAGTACAGCACGATCGCTCCGAGCACTGAGCCTGCCGTGGTCCAAAGCAGCACCTCCGCCAGTTGCAGATCACCGCGGGATGCCGCGAGACCTGCGAGCGGCAGGATGATCTCGCTCGGGATCGGCGGGAACAGGTTCTCGATAAAGATCGCGATTCCGGCCCCGGGTGCGCCGAGCGTATTCATGAGGTCGACCGCCCAGCGCGCAACGCCCGTAAGTTCTTCGCCGTCGGTGGCTGGCACGACTGCAAGAACGGACATGGCTTGGGACAGAAACGTCATGGGTTCACGCTACCGCCCACAATTGTGCTCAGGCACACGAGCATGGAGCCGAGCCTCGCTTGCCCGCACGTCATCGTCCCAGCAGGCTTAGGAGCGCATGCTGTTGCGCACGTAGTCGATCCTGGATTGCAATTGCGCGACGGTCGCTTGAGCAACAGCAGGTCCACCGCACACTCTGCGTAACTCAGCATGGATGA
Organism: uncultured Salinibacterium sp.; assembly: GCA_964500075.1. GTDB lineage: Bacteria > Actinomycetota > Actinomycetes > Actinomycetales > Microbacteriaceae > Rhodoglobus. The sequence goes on along the minus strand of CAZCOC010000156.1, from coordinate 1,524 downwards.
TGCCGTGCGGTTGCCCGCTCACCTTCGCGCGCATCCCGACCAGAGAGTTCAGCAGCGTGCGCTGCTCGCGCAAGGTGCGATAGAGCGGGCCCGGTGGAGCGGCCCGCGAGCGGTCGCTCTGCGCCGTGGACTGCGCGGTTCCGTGGGAGGCCCCCTGTGCGGCTCCCAAGGCTGCCCGACGCGATTGACGGGCCTGTCGCTGGCGAAGGAGTTCGCGCACTTGATCGGGTTCCAGAATGCCCGGCAGCCCGATGAAATCGAGTTCCTCATCGCTGCCGATGGCGGCGGCAAACCCGAATTCCTCGCCGTCGAACAACGCACGGTCGAAATTCGCGTCCGAGTCGATGGCCTGCCAAACGAACGCATCGGTGAGCTCGCTCGACGCCGATCCGTCCGCCTCGGCCCGCCCGAGCAGCTCATCATCGAGGAGCCCATCGTCAGCGTCGGCACCATCATCGCGGTCGAGCGCGTGATCGCGCTCGAGCTCAAGCCTCGCGGCGAGGTCCATCAGAATCGGGACGCTCGGCACGAAGATCGAGGCTGTCTCGCCGCGTCGTCTGGCTCGAACGAAACGGCCAACGGCTTGAGCGAAGTACAAGGGAGTCGATGCGGAGGTTGCGTACACCCCAACCATGAGCCGCGGAACGTCAACACCCTCCGACACCATTCGAACTGCGACCATCCAGCGACGGCGACCAGCTGCAAATGCGTCGATCCTGGCGGAAGACTCGCTCTCGTCCGACAGAACGAGGCTCGGCTCCTCACCTGTGATTTCGCTCAGGAGCAGGGCGTAGGCCCGCGCTGAGTCCTGGTCGGTTGCGATAACGAGCCCACCGGCATCCGGAACACTGTTGCGCACTTCGCTCAGTCGAGTATTTGCGGCTCGCAGCACCGATGGCATCCACTGACCCTGTGGGTCGAGCGCTGTTCGCCATGCCTGCGCGGTGACATCTTGGGTGTCGCCCTGACCGAGCCGTGCGACCATCTCGTCGCCCATCCGCGTGCGCCAGCGCATCTGGCCGGCATAGGCCAGAAAGATCACCGGCCGAACAACTCCATCAGCGAGTGCGCGACCGTAGCCATATGAGTAGTCGGTGAGCGAGATGCGGATGCCGGCTTCATTTGGCGCGTAGGTCACGAACGGGATTGCAGCGGTGTCGCTGCGGAACGGGGTCCCGGTCAATGAGAGCCTGCGTGTTGCCGGGCCAAACGCTTCTTGGATGGCGTCTCCCCAACTCAGGGCGTCCCCTCCGTGGTGGATCTCGTCGAGAATCACAAGGGTGCGCGCGGATTCGGTGATCTCGCGGTGCAGGCTCGATCGCACGGCAACTTGGGCGTAGGTCACTGCCATACCGTGAAAGCGCCGCCCTCCCCAGCTGGAACCGTTGGCGTGTGTCGGATTGAGGCGCAAGCCGACGCGATGGGCGGCATCTGCCCACTGGCGCTTGAGGTGATCGGTTGGGGCGACGACCGTGACCCGGTCAACGACCCGCCGTGCGATGAGCTCGACCGCCAATCGCAAGG
>CAZCOC010000155.1:0-3791 GCA_964500075.1 uncultured Salinibacterium sp. | reverse complement strand
TTCGAGGGTCGAGCCACGAACAACGTCACCGATCGGGTCAGGGAGCGCCGCGATGTCAAGAACTGTGGTCGCAAGGGCGGAGAGCCGCTTCTCGTCGAGTCGAAGCCGATCCTGCAAACCATCACTCATGCCGTTCTCGCGGCCACTGGCGAGGTCGAGCTCATTGGCCGATATGATCCGACCGGTGTTCTGCTGAATCGCGGCGCTCCCTGACCCGATCGGTGACGTTGTTCGTGGCTCGACCCTCGAAAACGGCCTGCGGCTGACTCAGGTGCGCGTGCCGTTCGGAGTCATCGGGGCGATCTACGAGGCTCGGCCCAACGTGACAATCGACATTGCGGCGCTAGCGCTCAAGAGCGGCAACGCGTCGGTGCTGAGAGGTGGTTCGGCGGCCGAGAACACCAACCGAGTTCTGGTCGACGTCATTCAGGCAGCACTTGCTGGCACTGAGCTGCCGATCGAATCGGTGCAGACCATCGACGAGTTCGGGCGCGATGGAGCCCGGCAGCTCATGCAGGCCCGCGGCTTGGTCGACGTGCTCATTCCGCGCGGAAGCGCCGACCTCATCAACTCCGTCGTTGCCGAGTCGACTGTGCCAGTCATCGAAACTGGCGCTGGCGTTGTGCATATCTTCCTCGACGAGACTGCCGATCTCAAGAACTCCGTGGAGATTGTGCATAACGCCAAGGCGCAACGGCCGAGTGTCTGCAACGCGCTTGAGACCCTGTTGGTGGATGCCGCCGCGGCCGAGCGGCTGCTGCCAGCGGTGCTCGGCCGCTTGCGAGCATCTGGCGTGACCATTCACGGTGACGAGCGCACACGCGAACTCTTCTCGGACAGCGTTGCTGCCACCGAAGACGACTGGTCGACCGAGTACATGAGCCTCGACGTTGCGGTGCGAGTCGTTGACAATCTCGATGCTGCACTCGCGCACATTCGCCGCTATTCCACCAAACACACCGAGTCGATCATCACGAACGATCTCGGCCGGGCTGAGCGCTTTATCGCCGAGGTCGATTCGGCCGTCGTCATGGTCAACGCATCGACCCGGTTCACCGACGGAGGCGAGTTTGGTTTCGGCGCTGAAGTCGGGATCTCGACGCAGAAGCTGCACGCGCGTGGCCCGATGGGTTTGCCAGAACTGACGAGCACGAAGTGGGTCGTGCGTGGTCACGGGCAGGTGCGCGGCTAGACTCTGAAGGGCCCATGAAACGGAGAAATCGATGTCGCACTTGCTTGCCGTGCTCGCTTCAACCGAAGAAGAACTTGCGCCGCTCCTTATGCCCCCGCTCGCATTTGCCGGTGTAGCCCTAGGGGTCTTCGCGGTGTTGGGGTTCGTTGTGTGGAGCTACCGCGATGTCGCCAACCGCAACAGTCGTAAGACGGGTGGCGCCACAGGTGCCGCTGCCGACGGTGGCCACGGAGCGGGTCATTAGGTAGCACCACTCGTGACCGACCAAGCACAGCGCGCCGAGCGTATCGGGGTTATGGGTGGAACCTTTGATCCAATCCACAACGGCCACCTGGTCGCCGCAAGTGAAGTTCAACAGCAATTCGACCTTGATGAAGTGATCTTCGTTCCCACTGGCCAACCGTGGATGAAACGGAAGGTCACTGCAGGCGAGCACCGTTACCTCATGACGGTGATTGCCACTGCGGCCAATCCACGCTTCACCGTCAGCCGCGTTGACATCGACCGGGAGGGCCCGACCTACACCATCGATACCCTCCGTGACATCCGTGTCGCTCGTCCACAATCCGAGCTCTTCTTCATAACCGGCGCGGATGCTGTCGCGCAGATCTCCGAGTGGCGCGACGTCGACGAGGTCTGGAATTTGGCCCATTTTATTGCCGTGTCGCGCCCTGGACACCCGTTGACCATTAGTGGTTTACCTGAGCACGGCGTAAGCTCGCTTGAAGTGCCGGCGTTGGCGATCTCTTCGACCGATTGTCGAAGCAGGGTTAGTCGGGGTTTTCCGGTCTGGTATTTGGTCCCCGATGGTGTCGTTCAGTACATCGCCAAGCACCATTTGTATCGGAGTTCGTCATGACCACGTACCAAGAGCCGCAGCCCGTGTCGCGGCGGGCGGCGCGGCAGCATGAGCGTGCAGAATCCCACGAGGGTGTGCCTACTGAGTCCATTTCCGCGGGCGGTCAGTTTGCTCAGCCGTCTTTGGTTGATCCCGGCCAACCCGGCTACTCGGCTGGGAGTGACGCTCTGTGGGACACGCTTGCCCGGCGCGCAGCGCAACTGCCACGCACCACCCCGGAACCGTACGCCCCTGCGGGTGAAGCGGGTGCTATTCCATCGCAGGGAGGCCGCCGAGCGGCGGGTGAGCAATCAGGTAATCGGCCAGCACCGGAACCCCTCAACTACACAACAGTAGGGGGATTCCCGTTGCAGTTCGCACCGCCCCAGAACCCCGCCGCGAGTGTCTACCCTGACAGCCAAGCGACCGAATTCCGGACTCGTGATTTCAGTCCTGAGAGTCGGCGCTCGCTTCGTGAGGCTGCACAGGTCCAGAATCCTTTCCCAGCGCCGACGGCGTATCAAGCGCATGATACGTTCCAACCGGCTCCATCATTCGGATACCCCGCCTCTGTTCCGGAGGCGCCTCGCGCCGTAGCAGCGCCACCGATGCCCATCGTTGACCCGCTCCCGATCGAACAGACCCTTACCCGGCGCGAACTTCGAGCACTCTTGAACGCTGAACAGGCACTAACGCAAGACGCCTTGTGGCCAGCACCATTCGCCCAGGTGCCGCCACGGGAGCCCGCCCCCCAAGAGCCGGCACCGTGGACCGCCCCAGTTGGGCACTGGAGCAACCAGCTCGACGCTGTTGACGATCGTTTCGCCGAGATCGAGTCCACGATCAATCGCACGGTAGGGGGAACAAGCGCGAGCACGAGTGCACTTGTGCTCCCCGAGATCCCGATGGGGAGCGATATCCGTGGTGCGCTTACTCACACCGGCGAGGTCATGCTGACTGGCTCAATCAACCTTCCGGCGAGCCTGAGTTCGACCGGCACGACGGCACGGATCGATCAGGGCGGAATTGACGACCTCTTTGACTGGCGCGAAGAAGAGCTTGTCTCGGTTGACTCCCGGCCTGTTCGCGCGGTGACTGCCGTGAGCACCCGAATCGGTGGGCACGGCGTCACGCACACACACAAGCCGAAGGGCACGCGCGGGCTCACCGCGTTGCTTGTCACCGCGTGCGCCTTGGCCGTCGCCGTTACCGGGCTCATCGTCGCCGCATTTGCGTTCAATATCCTCTGATCGAACGTGAGCCGCTCAGTGACCACGTTCCAACTACGCTGTAATTTCCGAACCCCCCACCACCAAAGGACCATGTGACTGCAACAGCGCGCGCGCGCGAGCTCCTTACGATTGCGGCGATCGCCGCGGACGCCAAGCAGGGCGAGGATCTCGTTGGCCTTGACGTTTCTGGACCGCTGCCGCTGACCGACATCTTTTTTCTCGCATCCGGACGCAATGAACGAAACGTGCAAGCCATTGCTGGCGAGATCGAAGACAAGCTCCTCGAGGTCGGCGTCAAGGCGCTGCGACGCGAGGGTCGAGCCGAAGGCAGGTGGATTCTTCTCGACTTCGGCGACTTGGTGGCGCACGTCTTTCATGAAGAGGACCGCACCTATTACTCGCTCGAGCGGCTCTGGAAAGACTGCCCAGCTATTCCCCTTGAGCTACCAGCGGTCGCGAGCCCGGAGTAGCCAAGTCGAGCCTCAGCGTTGCAGCCACGGTCGCAACGCTCGCGTGACGAACGGCATTG
>CAZCOC010000154.1:0-3820 GCA_964500075.1 uncultured Salinibacterium sp. | reverse complement strand
TGAACAAGTTCAACCTTCCGGTGACCGGCTGGCGGGGTCCGGTCGGCGAGGAGGCCCGGGGTACATGATCGAGGAGGCTCGAAGTACATGATCGAGGAGATTTCGATTCGCAATCTGGGCGTGATCGGAGAAGCGCGCCTCCCGCTAGGGCCGGGCTTTACCGCCCTCACCGGCGAGACCGGTGCAGGCAAGACCATGGTGGTTTCGGCGCTCGGGCTGCTGCTGGGCGAGCGCGCTGACAGTGCCGCGATCCGCTCTGGCAGTTCTCAAGCTGTCGTCGAGGGACGGTGGCAAATCGACGCCAACGGCCCAGTCGCCGACCGGGTTCGGGATGCCGGTGGCGACCTCGACGGGCAGGAATTGATCCTGGGCCGATCCGTCTCGACGGAAGGGCGAAGCCGCGCGGTCGTGGGCGGGCGAAGCGCCCCGGTCGGCGTGCTCAACGAGATCGGCCAGCAACTTGTGGTCGTGCACGGTCAATCTGATCAGGTTCGACTGCGGTCAGCGACCGCACAGCGCGAGGCGCTTGATCGCTTCGCCGGCGCTGAATTCGGCACCGTGCTCGCTGACTATCAGAACGTGTACCGCAGATGGCAGTCCAATCAGGGCGAGCTGGATGTGATTGTTGCCGAGCGCGACCGTCGTTCCCGCGAGGCTGAGGATCTTCGCGTCGCCATGGCCGAGATCGAAGCCTCGAACCCGCGTCGTGGAGAAGACATTGAGCTCGCCGAGCGCGCCGACCGGCTGACGAATCTCGAAGACCTGAGGATGGCCGGAGTCTCGGCGCATGACGTGCTCTCCTCCGATTCTGCAGATGATGTGCACGACGTCGCGAGCATGCTGACGACCGCGCGGCGCCAACTCGAGCGTGTTGCGGGGCATGACGCAGCCCTCGGGCCGATCGCCGAGGCGATCGCCGCGGCATCATTCAGCGTCGGCGAAATCTCCGGGCAGCTTTCGAGCTACCTTGCGAACCTTGACGCAGATGGCGGTCGAGAACTCGAAACCGTGCAGGAGCGTCGCGCGGAGCTTGCAGCACTTGCACGAAAGTACGGTCCGAGCCTCGATGAGGCGATCGACTATCTCGATACCGGCAGCGGGCGGTTGCTGGAGCTCGACAACGATTCGACGCGCATCGATGCGCTGCGCCTCGAGGTTGAGGCCGACCGCGCTCGACTGATTGAGTTGGCCGCCGAGCTCAGCGGGATCCGCCGGGAGAATGCCATCCGGCTGTCTGAACGGGTGACGTCAGAGTTGGCGGCGCTTGCGATGGCGAACGCTGCCGTGACGGTAACCGTTGAGGATCGCCCAGACTATTCAATGAGCGGCAAAGACCAGGTCTCGATTCTGCTGCGTCCGCATTCCGGCGCGGAACCGCGGCCGCTCGGGCGTGGGGCATCCGGCGGCGAGCTGTCGCGCGTGATGCTTGCGATCGAGGTCGTGATCGCCGGGAGCGACCCGGTGCCGACCTTCATTTTCGACGAAGTGGATGCCGGTGTTGGCGGGGCTGCCGCGATCGAGATCGGGCGTCGGTTGGCGCGCCTCAGTCGCACCGCGCAGGTTATTGTCGTGACCCACCTCGCTCAGGTTGCTGCCTTCGCCACCAACCATTTGCGAGTAACGAAGGACAGCGACGGCGCCGTCACCGCATCGAGCGTTCAGCAGCTCGACGGCGAGGAGCGCATTTCAGAGATGGCTCGACTGTTGAGTGGCCTGCCCGACAGTGAGTCCGGCCTGACTCACGCGCGAGAACTCATCCAATCTGCACGGGAGTTCGCCGATCGGTAGCTCCCAGACTTGCCAGCGCTCAAGTTTGGAACCGCTCGGCACGAGAACCGGCTAGTCACGCACCGGAACGGTGACCTCGGTGGGGGTCTCGCCCTGACGCGCCTCGAAGATCATGTCGATCGAGACGGCGCCCGATCCCACACCGCTTGGCGTCGTTAACACGTGGCTGGTCGGCGCGAAGTCGGAAGTGCACACCTGATCGGTGGGAGCCGCAAAACGTAGCACCAACATCGACTCGCTGGGCGCCTCGAGCGAACGCGGCACGCTCGGGCAACCGGATGAGCCCCACGTGATGACCGTAAGCGTTGCACGATCGTCGGTCCACACGGCGATCGGCTCTTCGCCGAGCCCCTCCGTCTCTGTGAGCGTCACTCCAGACGGAACCCCGCGGATTGTCTCGGTGGCGATGCTGGCTGCTGGCGAACATCCGGCAAGAATCAACGCGATCGATGCTGCAACGGTGACGGCTGCTACGAGACGGAAGCGAGGCGAGGCAGTGACGGTAACAGAGTGCATATCACGAGCGTACGCGGCAAGAGCCACGCGTGTCGAGAGTGATGGTCAGCTACTGCGCATAAGATGGAACCCCGTGGTGGACAACTTTGAGCGGCACGTGAGCAAGCACATTTTCGTCACCGGTGGTGTCGTCTCGTCCCTCGGCAAAGGCCTCACCGCCGCGAGTCTCGGCAACCTCCTCACCGCCCGCGGGCTGCGTGTCGTCATGCAAAAGCTCGACCCGTATCTGAACGTCGATCCTGGCACGATGAACCCGTTCCAGCACGGCGAAGTCTTCGTTACCGACGACGGTGCAGAAACCGACCTCGACATTGGGCACTACGAACGCTTCCTCGACATCAATCTGGATCAGGCGGCTAACGTAACAACTGGGCAGATCTACTCGACCGTTATCGCGCGCGAACGTCGGGGTGAGTACCTGGGCGACACTGTGCAGGTCATCCCGCACATCACAGACGAGATCAAGCGGCGGATGCGACTGCAAGCCCAACCGGGACCAGACGGCCAACCCGCGCCAGACGTGATCATCACCGAGATCGGTGGCACCGTCGGTGACATCGAGAGTCAGCCGTTTATCGAATCCGCGCGCCAAGTGCGTCACGAACTCGGTCGCAAGAATGTCTTCTTCGTGCACGTCTCGCTCGTGCCATTCATGAACGCGTCCGGTGAGCAGAAGACCAAGCCGACCCAGCATTCGGTTGCGGCTCTGCGCTCGATCGGTATTCAGCCCGACGCGCTCGTGCTGCGCAGCGACCGACCGGTCTCAGAAGCGAATAAGCGCAAGATAGCCCTCATGTGCGATGTTGACGAGGCCGCGGTCGTCAATGCCGTCGATGTCACGAGCATCTACGACATCCCGACGATGCTGCACGACCAAGGCCTCGACTCGTACATCACCGAGCAACTCGGGCTCGAAGCATCCGACGTCAATTGGGACGGCTGGCGCGAACTGCTCGAAACGGTGCACGACCCCAAGTTCGAGGTGACGATCGGCTTGGTGGGCAAGTACATCGACTTGCCGGATGCCTACCTGTCGGTCACCGAGGCACTTAAGGCCGGCGGGTTCGCCCACAAGACGAAAGTCGCGATCCGGTGGGTTGCCTCAGACACCTGCGAAACACACGACGGAGCCGCGAAACAGCTCTCTGACCTCGACGGCATCTGCGTGCCGGGCGGCTTCGGGGTGCGAGGCATCGAGGGCAAGCTCGGGGCGCTCAAATTCGCACGCGAAAACAACATCCCGGCGCTCGGACTCTGCCTCGGGCTGCAGTGCATGGTGATCGAGTTCGCGCGCGACGTCGTTGGGCTGGCCGGGGCATCCTCGACCGAGTTCGACCCAGACACCGAGTATCCGGTGGTTGCGACGATGGCCGAGCAAGTGGACATCATTGCCGGGGGAGACTTGGGCGGCACCATGCGGCTCGGGCTGTACGAGGCAGCACTCGCCCCCGGTTCGATCGTCGAGGAGTTGTACGGCGCTGCAACAATTGCAGAACGCCACCGCCATCGCTACGAG
>CAZCOC010000153.1:0-3829 GCA_964500075.1 uncultured Salinibacterium sp. | reverse complement strand
ATGCAGGCCGGCACGCAATAATGGCCCGATGATCTCAACCGAGTTGATCTCAACCGAGTTGGCTCGGGCGCTGCGCGACTCTGGCCTCGAGTGGCGCCCCGCCGCGGGAGATGCCTTCCGTATCGACCTTGTTGAAGCCGACGAAGAGATCTACGTGTTGAGCGACATGACCGTCGAAGCCCACCACTTTCCGACCGGCACCGAACTCGGCTTCAACGGAACCACCGAGTGGGCGCTCGATTCTGTCCCCGTCGACGACGCCCTCTGGCTCCCGCACGAGCACCAGCTGCGTGCGCTACTCGGCCCAGCATTCCTCTCGCTCACAACCGGTTTTACAGTCCAGGTTGTGATCGACGGTGAGACTCAACGATTCGAGGCGGATGCCGCGGCGACCGCCTACGGGCGCGCCCTCCTCGCTCTGCTCGACTCACTCGCCGTGCACGAATCCGTCGAGTAGTTTCGCGACTACCGCGCCGGCCACCCCGCCGGCTACCGCGCCGGCTACCCTCGCAGCCCAATCTCGCGGCTCAGCCACCTCTCATATTGCGCCCAAGGGTCGTCGATTCCGGCCCGCAGGTGGGCAATGTGGGCGGTGAGCGCTTCGTGGGCGTAGAACCATTCGCTTCGTGGGATGCGATGCTCGGCGAATTCGGCGTGTCGCCGCCGCTCGACCCGGCGCTCGCCGCGCTCGAAGGCGAGCACTTCCTCGTGGAGGATGGCGGCGATCCTGCTGCGCGGGTTGGCGCTCGTGCCGATCTTGATTCGGTTGCGGAAGCGCAAGTAGTACACGACGTCGACGCGGGTAAGCGTGGCATCCGCGTCAGGGATGTCGCCAACGCGCCATTCGCACTCGGCGCACAGCCACCCCGAAGAAAACCGGAGACCGATCCGAGAGCCGCAGGCCAAGCACGGTGACGGTAAGACGTCAGTTGCACCCACCTCGCGCTCAACCCAGTCGTGTGCTACCGCCAAGTGCGGTGCACACAGATTGAGCGGGGCGCCATCATCGATGACGGCGGTGCACTGGCTCCCGTCGCTGTCGACGATGCAGCATCCCATGGGCTTGAGGCTAGCGCGAGCCACCGATGCCGGCGGCCGCGAGAGCTCGTGCTTGTTCTCGCCAGAAGGCTCCGGTCACGGGCGCGGCAGGGAATACTGCGTCAAAGGCGTGAAATGCGCCGTTGACTGTGTACAGCTCGCACGGGACGCCAGCCGCGTTCAGGCGGCGCGCATACTCGACATCTTCGTCATGGAACAGGTCGAGGGTTCCCACCCCGATCCACGCAGCGGGGAGCCCACCCAAGTCGTCGCGGCGGGCGGGAGCGGCGTACGGCGACACGGCTGGGCCTCCGAGAGCAGCTCCCAAGTACGCACCCCAACCGAAACGATTGCTTTTGGGGGTCCAGACTCTGACATCGCGGGATCCGATGTCGGTCCGCCTGGTGGTGCGGTCGTCCAGCATCGGGTAGATGAGCAGCTGGAACGCAACGTTCACCTCGCCGCGATCGTGGGCGAGAAGCGCGAGCCCGGCGGCTACCCCCCCACCCGCGCTGGCGCCCCCGACGGCGATTCGGGTCGGGTCAACGTGCAGCTCTGCTGCTTGAGCCGCGAGCCCGAGCAACGCAGCGTAGGCGTCTTCGACCGCGGCGGGCGCAGGGTTATCGGGTGCCAGGCGGTAGCGCACCGCCGCGACGGTAATGCCGAGTTTGCGCACGAACGCACTATTGGTGCGGTCGTCCTGTTCTGGCGAACCGATCACCATGCCGCCGCCGTGCATCCATAGCATGGCGGGCGCGGCCGTCGAGATTCCGACCGGTTGGAAGACGCGCATGGCAACATCGGGTGCTCCGGTCGGTCCCGGCACGACAATCTCGCGCACCGTGACATCCGGGCCCGGTTCGTTCTGACGAGGTGTGCGCCCGCGTATGAACCGCGAAGAGCGCGGCCCGAAGCTCAGGCTCGGGATGAACCTTGCGCCCGCTAGATCCGGGTGAAAGTCGCTGCGTTTCTTGCTCAATGCTGCCGCGCTAGTCGATCGCGAAGAACACCAGCAGGTCGGCGCGGATCGGGTTGATGCCTCACGCGCCAGCGCTGCCGACCGGAATCTGAACGATCGCGTTCCCGCCGATGCTCGCCTGCTGGATGCCGGTGATTCCGCGCCATGCTGGCCCCGGAGTCACCGCGACGACGTCGCTCTCGACGAAGAAGTCATCGGCTGTTGTGCCGAAGAACACCGCAAGATCGTCTGACGGGGTGCGTTCGCCCGGTCCGATGTGCTCGATCTGCAGGTTCACGAGCGCGTACTGGAAGCCAGCATTGGAAGCAGGGTTCGCCGGGTCGGCGGCTCCGACGAGATCGTTCGCGATGAGCACCATGCTCTCAACTGTCACGACCCACTGCTCGACGTCGTCAATGGTGAAGACAATGCCGGTGCCGATTGGCACCGGGTTCTCGAATGAGCCGATTGCGGCATCCGGGTTCGGCGCTGGGTCCTCTTGCACCGGCTTGAGCGACTCCTCACTGACCGGTTCATCGGCCCGATCATCGACTACTGCAGTGACGGTGGCGAAGAAGATGAGGCTCGCGATGATGGTGACGACGAGGGCAATGCCGGAGACGATCGTCCCAGCGACAAAGGTGCCTTTGCTCGTTCCCGTGCGTGTCAGGCCGACATTCCCAAAAAGAGGCCAGCGAGGGCCAGAATGCCGGTGGCGCAGCCAACAGGGGTGCCGTCGCGCCACCGAATGTTGCCGGTGAAACCGGCGGCGCGGCGAAGCGTGGCCCGCCTGAGGGCGCTGCTGGCGGGGTCGGAACTGGAGGGGTCTCGCTCATGCTCGGAGCTTAGCGACCTGCGGAAGCTCACACCAGTCGCACGGGACCGCTCGCTACTCGGTCGCGAAGTACACCGAAGGGTCAGAGACGGTTCAAGTTGATGCGCCACGATTGCGTGCTCGCAGCCGGAATCTGGGCGATCGCGATCGGCTCTTCTTCGCGCGGCGGAATCTGGCAGCACTGATAGTTCAACAGAATGATGGTCGTGATAATCGAGATCGCAAGAGCAACGCTGGAGATAACGGTGCCTGCGATCGCCGGGCCTGTTCGCACGCCAGCGCGCGTCAAGCTGATGATGCCCAAGATGAGACCGGCAATGGCGAGGATGCCCGAAATGATGTTCACCAGCGGAATGGCTGCGCCGAGGATGGCCAGGATGCCGAGAACGAGTGAGGCCACGCCAACACGCTTGTGGCCTCGCGGTACCGATGCTGACTCTGTTGGCGTTGCGCCTGGTCGCTCAGAGGCAGGGTTCGACTCAGGAGGAGTGTCGCTCATGTTCGGAGCTTAGCGACTTGGGGATGCTCAGACCAGACTCGAGACCCCCTAGCGCGAAGTCGGAGCGGGTCAGTCACTCTGCGGCATGCGCAGCGCAACCAAGGTGCGCTCAAATTGAACCGAGTCGATCACGATACCGGAATCGGCCAGCCTGCGTCGAAGCTCGTCAGCGAGATCTGGCACATTCCCCTGCAAGGCATCGGCGCGAATCTGTTCGACCAGCCCTGCGACTTTGTCGCTGTCGCTGGCGACGTGATGGGCATCCACATGTTCGCTCTCGAGCTCAGTCATAACCCGATCATCGCACGGCGACCTGATACCGCCTACCGGAGATCGACCGCGAACTGATGCGCACGAAGTTCGACTTTACGGAGGTCGTGGCCGTAGCCAATTGCAGTACCCCGGATGCCTCTATCACCGCGTCCTCCGAAAGCCGCTCGGCATCCCCGTGCACGAGCACGCTCCAATAGGTGGTCGCGTCTGCCCCGTCAGCTTGAAA
>CAZCOC010000152.1:0-3831 GCA_964500075.1 uncultured Salinibacterium sp. | reverse complement strand
GCGACAAGCCGCACGGCAGCGTCTGCGAGGTCATCTGCCGCAACGTCAGCATTCGGAACTCCGAGCCCGACCACAATGCCGTCCGCAGCAGCAATCGACAATTGTCCAGCAGAAACGGCGACAGCAACATCGGCAAGCCATGGCGAGGATCCGTCGAGAGCGTTCCCGACCCTGACCATCGACCGAGCCTCGGCCTTGGTCAAGCCGGCTACTCGCTGAATCAAGGCCTCCGGCGTGCGAGCACCGGACCGCTGCGCAAGCCCCGCATATCCAAGTTCAGGAGCCGACCGTCGGCTCAGCTCGGCAGACACCCGAGCACTGACAGCATCAAGTTTGCGGCGACTTGACGCGACCTTGGCCTGCAACGACAACAGGGCAGCATCGGGCAGCTCCGCAAGATCGGGCAGCTCCGCAAGATCGGGCAGCTCAGTAAGTTCGACGTGATCCGGCACGATCACTGTTGCGATCGTCATGCGACCAGTCTAGCACACATTAGAACATATGTTCTATACAATTCTCCGGCATCTAGAGCTTCCTCAGAGCGCGGCAAGTGAAGACCCGGCTCGGCAACTACAGTTTGGGGGTGACCGAACGCACCCTGATCAAAGAGCTCGCCGCGGCATCCGATGGGCTGGTGTCTGTCTCAGGGTGGGTCGAGACCGTTCGAGATCAGAAGAAAGTGCAGTTTGTCGTTCTCCGCGACGAGTCTGGCGCGGTGCAGCTTGTGCACCCTAGAGCCTTCGCAGAGGACGGCACACCAGAACCCGACGAGCTTGCATCCATCATCTCCGGCCTCGCGCAAGGCACCTTCCTCACGACAACGGGCGAACTGAAGCACGACGAGCGCGTCAAGCTCGGCGGCGTCGAGATCAAACTCGACGCGATCGTGATCGCCGGGGCCGCGATTCCCGAGACCCCGATCGCCGATGACTCGGGAGTCGATAAGCGCATGGATTGGCGTTTTCTCGACCTGCGCCAGCCGAAGAATAACCTGATCTTCCGCATCCAGACCACGCTCGAGCACGCTTGGCGCACGTACTGGATCGAGCACGACTTCATCGAACTGCACACGCCAAAGCTCATGGCGAGTGCAAGCGAATCGAAGGCAGAACTCTTCGAGGTCGAGTACTTTGACGGCAAGGCGTACCTCGCACAGAGCCCACAGTTCTTCAAGCAGATGGCGCAGCCAGCCGGGTTCGGCAAGATCTTCGAGATCGGCCCGGCCTTCCGCGCTGACCCGAGTTTCACCAGCCGGCACGCCACCGAGTTCACCAGCGTTGACAGTGAGATCAGCTGGATCGATTCGCACGAGGACGTCATGAAGCTCCACGAAGAGCTGCTGGTCGCCGGATTCCAAGCCGTCAAGACCAAGCACGGCGACGAGATCGAGACGCTGTATGGGGTCGAGGTGACAGTGCCAACGCTGCCGTTTCCGCGCATCCCGCTCGCCGAAGCGAAGCGCATCGTTGCCGAGCGTGGCTACGAGGTGCCGCGCGCCGACGACGACATGGATCCAGAAGGCGAGCGCCAGATCGCAGCCTATGTGGCCGAGAAGTACGGTCACGAGTTCGTCTTTCTCACCGACTACGCGTCTAGCATCCGACCGTTTTATCACATGCGGCATTCAAATGACGCCGGACTGACGAACAGCTACGACCTCATTTTCAACGGCGTCGAGATCTCAACCGGAGCCCAGCGAGAGCATCGCGTCGACGTGCTCATCGCGCAAGCAAAGGATAAGGGGCTCGACCCGGAGGAGCTCGACTTCTACCTCGACTTCTTCCGCTATGGGGTTCCACCCCACGGTGGATTCGGCATGGGATTGAGCCGGGTGCTCATGCTCATGCTCCACCTGCCGAACCTGCGCGAGGCGACCTACCTGTTCCGCGGACCGACTCGCCTCACGCCCTAGGCAGGTCGTTTTCGTTGAAGGCACGAATCGCCGGGCGACCTAGCGATCGTCCGTACGCATAAGGCAAGATGAGTTCATGTCCAAAAAAATAGACTCGGCCCTCAAGGATTTGAAAAAAGCCTTGGAGGCGCACGCGGATGTCGTAGGCGGCAGCGCAGTCCCGCTCAAGAAGGCGCAGCGTGCGAGCACGAAGGTCGCCGATACCGCCCGCGCCTACGCCGAAGCGGTGCACGCCAAGAGCGGGCTGGGTAGCCCGTTCAGCGACGTGCTGAGCCCAGGGCTCGAAGCGTCAACACTGGCTTCCCTCATCGCCGAGCGTGATTCGCTCAAAGAACACTTGACCGGTCCAGTGCCCATTCAGGAACCGGCAGCCGCTGAGTTGCACGAACCCGAAGGTGCTGAAAGCCCGACTGACTCTCACACCGAGGAGCAGGAACCCGAACGTGCGGAGAGTCCGACCAACTCGACGTCCGGCTAGCTCACACCTCGAAGTCGACGGCTGCCCGCTCGGTCGCGAGTGACCGCGGCACATCCCCAGCAGCCTGGTGGGCCGGATGCACCTGATACGCGACGAGCGCCTCGATTGACTCGAAGTCGGCAACAAGCACAACATCCCAATTTTCATCGTGATTGGCGACGTTCGGTCGAACGATGAGGCTGTGCAATCCCGGAATCACCCCGACGAGCGGCTCCAGTACGGCCGCGATCGTTGATGCTGCCTCCGCCTTCGCCTCGATTGACTCCGGGCGAAGGCGCCAACTCACGATGTGCCGAATCATGCTGGTACCGACATGATGCTCGCTCGAAGAGCCGCAGCATCCACCCGATGGATGCTGTGAACCTCGCCGTCGATGATCAACACGGGTATGTCGTCAGAAAACCGCTCGGCGAGGGAGGTGTCATCCAGAATCGATAGCTGTTCGAGTTGCGGGGGTTCGGCCATTTCGAGGTCCGCCAGCACGGCCGTGACGACAGCGTGCGCATCGTCACAGAGGTGACAACCTGGTTTTCCGATCAGCGTGAGTTGCATCGAGGCCACGACCATAGACTAATCCGGATGTCTGAAGCAGTGGCGCCACCCGACACCGATCGAACGATCATTGCTTTCTTCGACGTCGACAACACCCTCATGCGAGGCGCGAGTGTCTTTTATGTCGGGCGTGAAGCCTTCAGTCGCGGGCTGATTAACTGGCGCGATATCGCGCTGTTCGCCTGGCACCAGTTTCGATTTCTCGCGGTTGGCGAAAACCGCAATCACCTCTCCGCCGCCAAAGAGCGTGGCCTTGGGCTCGCCATTGGGCACACCGAAGCGGCACTGATTTCACTCGCTGAAGACATCTACGCGAAGCACATCGAACCCAATCTCTGGCCGGAGACGGTGGCGCTGACGAAGGAGCATCTCGGGAAGGGCCACGAAGTGTGGCTCGTAACCGCGACGCCACAACTCGTCGCCCAGATCATTGCTGACCGACTCGGGCTCACTGGCGCGCTCGGCACGAAGGTGCAGGCACTCGACGGCGTGTTCACCGGCGATCTCGACGGTCATGTGGTTCATGGCGAAGAGAAGGCCAATGTCGCCAGAGCCGTTGCGCTCGAGAAAAGCGCCGACCTTGTCGATTGCTGGGCATACTCCGACTCGAGCAACGACATCCCGTTACTGTCGATGGTCGGCCACCGCGTCGTTGTGAATCCGGATGCGAAGTTGCAGGCCCATGCGGAGCGCGAGCGTTGGGACATCCTGCCCCTCAAGCGGTCAAGCATTCGGAACGCCCGCAAGAATGTGCGGCGTACGGCTCGCGCCGTCAAGCGGCAGCAGTAGCCGCGTTACTTCTTGTTGCGGCGCTGGTGGCGCGTCTTGCGCAGCAGCTTGCGGTGCTTCTTCTTGGCCATCCGCTTGCGACGCTTCTTGATTACTGAAC
>CAZCOC010000151.1:0-3930 GCA_964500075.1 uncultured Salinibacterium sp. | reverse complement strand
CCGAGAGGCCTCATCGTTCCCAATGTGAAGGACGCGCACGAGCTCTCGCTCATCGACCTCGCGACCGCTCTCGAACAGCTCACGATCACAGCGCGCGACGGCAAGACCCAGCCGGCCGATATGACGCGCGGCACGATCACGATCACGAATATTGGCTCATACGGCATGGATACCGGCACGCCCATCCTCAACCCGGGAGAAGCGACCATCATCGCGCTTGGAACCATCAAGCAGAAACCGTGGGTGGTCGACGGCGAGGTGCGAGCGCGCTTCGTTACGACTGTCGGCGCGAGCTTCGATCACCGTATCGTCGACGGGGATGTCGCGAGCCGGTTCGTCGCCGATCTCGCGAGCGTGCTCGAGGAGCCGGCGCTGCTGCTGGACTGACCTTTTTGGTGCACCGCCGCCGCTGTGGCGCACCTGGGTCTCACATTGCGGTTTGCGACATGCTCCTCGCCGCAAACCGGGTCGCGCTTCGGCGGGCCGCTGCGGCTTAAGTTGCACGCCTGAGCCCGCTATGAAACACTGTTGATAACGAATCTCATTACGGTTATCGCGAGTGAATAGGAACATGCCCCATGATTAACGCCCGCTTCAGAACTCTCGGTCTCGGCGCGCTCGCAGTCTCAGCGCTTGCTCTCAGCGGATGCGCAGCCCCCGTGTCCAACTCGACGGACGATGGCGTCCTGAAGGTCGTCGCGTCAACGAGCGTTTACGGCAATATCGCCGAGCAAATCGCCGGTGGTCGTGCCGAGGTCGTCAGCATCGTGTCGAGCGCAGCGCAAGACCCGCACAGCTACGAGGCATCCGCTCAAGATCAACTGACAATTTCACAGGCTGACCTCATCATCGAGAATGGCGGTGGCTATGACCCGTTCATTGACACGCTCATTGCTGGGTCAGGTTCGACCGCCGTTGTGATCAACGCAAGCGAGGTTTCCGGACTCATTGAAGGGGGGAATGAGCACGTTTGGTACAGCCTGTCGGATGTCACGAAGGTCGCCGGAACCATAGCAGCCGAACTCTCAGAGCTTGACTCTGCTAATGCGGAAGAGTACAACGCCAACTACGATGCGTTCGCCGCTGAGATCGCGGAACTTCAGGAACAGGCGACGGCCGTTCGGGCGACTGCGGCCGGCGGAATCGCCGCGGTCACCGAGCTGATCGCGGTGTATTTGCTAGAGGAGATCGGCCTGGTGAACGAGACGCCGGCTGACTTCACCGAAGCAATCGAGGAGGGTGCAGATGTTTCGCCGTCCGCACTGCAAGCGGTCCTGACCCTCATTGCAAGCGGCAGGGTGGTTGTTCTCGCTTACAACAGCCAGACCGAGAGTCCAGAAACCGAGCGGGTCCGCGAAGCGGCGGAAGCAGCCGGGGTTCCCGTTGTCTCGTTCCTCGAGACCCTGCCGGAGGGGTCAGACTATGTCTCATGGCAGAAGGCGAACCTCGAAGCGCTCGCGGCGGCGCTCGGTTCGTGATTGACGAGCCATCCGATCGCGGGGTCCTAGAGATTCGGGACGGTGCGCTCGGCTTTGCTCACCGGAGCGTCTGGCGTGGGCTTGACCTCACCGTCGTGCCGGGCGAGTTTGTCGCAGTACTTGGTGCAAACGGCTCAGGAAAAACCACGTTGCTCAAGGCGATTCTTGGCCAGTATCCTCTCGATGTCGGGTCGATTTTCGTCGACGGGCAACCCGCGCGGCGGGGAGACCGACGCATCGGGTATGTTCCTCAGCAGAAGATTGTGCCGCCAGGAACTCCGCTCCGCGGGCGAGATCTGGTCGCCCTGGGCGTCAACGGCCACCGCTTTGGTTTGCCGATCGTCTCGCGCGCGCTGAGGGCACGCGTGGATGAGCTCGTCACGTCGGTCGGGGCTAGCGAGTATGCGAATCGTCCGGTGGGTGAGCTTTCTGGCGGTGAACAACAGCGCCTTCGAATTGCGCAGGCGCTTGCTGATGATCCGATTTTGTTGTTGTGTGACGAGCCTCTCATGAGCCTCGATCTGCACCATCAGCGCGCGGTGGCTGAACTCATCGATGCGCGACGACGGGACCACAACACTGCGGTCGTCTTCGTCACCCACGACGTGAATCCCATCCTCGGCATGGTCGATCGCGTGCTCTACCTTGCCGAGGGACGGTTCACGATCGGAACGCCGCAGGAAGTGCTGCGGAGCGAGGTGTTGACCGAGCTCTACGGCACCCCGGTCGAGGTCATCAGGAGTCGAGGACGGGTGTTCATCGCCGGCATTCCGGACGGATCTCACCACCACGACGACGAGGCCATCAGATGACTCTTGATGAGCTTCTCGGGCAACTGTTCGACTTCAGCAACTACGGGCAGTTGCTCGTGCTCGTACAGAACTCGATCATTGCGGCTGCCGTGTTGGGAATCGTCGGTGGGCTCATCGGGGTCTTCGTGATGCAGCGCGACATGGCTTTCGCGGTGCACGGAATCAGCGAGCTCTCGTTCGCGGGCGCAGCCGGTGCGCTTCTGCTCGGTGCAAACGTCGTCGCGGGCTCTCTCGTCGGCTCGCTCATCGCCGCCGCGATCATCGGTCTGCTCGGCGCTCGCGCGCGCGACCGCAACTCGATCATCGGCGTGCTCATGCCGTTCGGCCTCGGCCTTGGGCTGCTCTTTCTCGCGCTCTACCCCGGTCGAAGCGGCAACAAGTTTGGGCTGCTCACGGGTCAGATCATCTCGGTGAACATTCCGCAACTCGGGCTGCTGATCGGCATCAGCATCCTCGTGCTGGCGGTGCTGCTCTTCATCTGGCGACCACTCACCTTCGACAGCCTTGACTCAGAGGTTGCCGCAGCACGCGGGGTACCAACGCGGGGCCTGTCCTTCACCTTCATGGTGCTCCTCGGCCTCACGGTAGCGGTGTCGGTGCAGATCATCGGTGCGCTACTCGTGTTGGCACTGCTAGTGACTCCGGCAGCCGCTGCGCTCCGGCTGTCGTCATCGCCGGTGCTTGTGCCGGTGCTCAGCATGCTTTTTGGCCTCGTGTCGGCCGTCGGCGGCATCCTACTTGCGATCGGCGGGTCGTTGCCGATCAGCCCGTACATCACCACGATCTCGTTCCTCATCTACGTCGTTGCTCGCATCATCGGTACAGCGAAGTCCCGCACACGCCGACGCCGCGGCGGTTCGCCCGCGGGGCGTGTTCCCAGCACGCCGATTATGGTTGGAGAGTGACGGTAAAGCGGAACACCTGGCAGCGCGAAGCCGTGCGCGAGGCCCTCAGCGAGTCGGAAGGCTTCGTCAGCGCTCAGGGCCTGCACTCCCACTTGCGGGATGGTGGTTCCCCGATTGGGCTCGCGACCGTCTATCGCGCGCTCGCCGATCTAGCAACCCAAGGCGAAGCCGACTCTCTGCAGCAAGAGGGCGAGAGCCTCTTTCGAGCCTGCACGCCGGGTAGTCACCACCACCACCTGATCTGCCGCAATTGCGGGCTCACTGTCGAGATCGAGGCGGATGCTGTCGAGGAGTGGGCGAGGAACGTCGCAGCCGAGCATGGGTTCACCCAACCGAATCACATCGTCGACGTGTTCGGGCTGTGTGCGGAGTGCTCGCTGGCTTGAGCCCGATCGCTGAGTGCGCTGCCGCTTGTTGAGTGCGCGGCTGCTGCAGCGGCCGCGCGGTCGACAAACTACCGCGCGGTACGACTTGAGCGGTCGGTGACGTATGCGAACGCGAGAGCTCCGAGCTTGGCTCGCGTGAGTGATCCGCCATGCACAACGTCGCGGATGGTGCGCAGTGCGAACGCCGGCCCCTGCACAAGCATCGTTGTCACGACCGACTCTTCCCACGCAGCCAGCTCGTCGCGGATCTTCTCCGGCGGTCCGATCAGCGCGATTTCCTCAACGAGCTTCGTCGGAACCGCCGCGATCGCCTCGGCCTTCTTGCCAGCCAGATACAGGTCTTGGATGC
>CAZCOC010000150.1:0-3932 GCA_964500075.1 uncultured Salinibacterium sp. | reverse complement strand
TGAGGTAGGTGGCGGTCGCTTCGCCCTCGAGGTTCGGGTCCGTCGCGATGATGACCTCGGTCACCGAGCCATCCGCCAGCCGACCGAGCAACTGCTTGATGCGCAAATCGTCCGGACCGATGCCGTCAATAGGGCTGATCGCTCCGCCGAGCACGTGGTAGAGACCGCGGAACTCTCGCGTTCGCTCGATCGCCACAACATCCTTCGCCTCCTCGACGACGCAAATGCTCGCCGCCGAACGCCTCGGATCGCGGCAGATTGAACAGGTTTGCTCTTCGGTGATGTTGCCGCAGATGTCGCAGAACCGCACCTTGTCACGCACATCGCGGAGCACTTCAGACAGCCGCGTGACATCGAAATTCTCGGACTGCAGAATATGGAACGCGATGCGCTGAGCCGACTTGGGGCCGATACCAGGGAGTCGACCGAGCTCGTCGATGAGCTCTTGAATGAGTCCGTCGTACACGCTCAATTCTCCTTGAGCTGTGGGACAACGCGCGGTGCAATCGGATGCTCCTCGATGAAGCTCGCGCCGAGGACCTCACGAATGACCGACTCGCCATACCGACTGTCTGCAGTGGCCGACTCCGGCTTCGGCTCCGGCTCCGGCTCCGGTGCTGGCTCCGGCTCCGGTGCTGGTGCTACTGGTTTCTGTGGCGAATTCTTGGCAGGCTGCACGGGCGCGGCAGTACTCGCTGGGATCGCGGCAACGGCCCAGCCACTCGACTCTTTCGAGGTGCCCGCACTCTCCGTCTTGGCGTCGGCGGACGATGCCGCAATTGCATCGACCCGAGCGAGAAAACTCGGGGTGAAGCCAAGCACCTCCAGAACGGCACGCTTGAGGTAGTCGCCGACACTCTCGCCTGGGGCGGCAGACTGCTTCAAAGCATCCACGTCAATCTGACTCGGGAACGAGAGCACGAGCACGCCACCTTCACGCAATTCGAGCGGTCGAGCCGTGTACACGACCATCCACGCGGATCGCTTCGCCTTCTCAACGACGTCGAGCACCTCTGGCCAAGCATCCTTGACCTGGTTCAGGCTGACTTGCGTGCCAGCCGGCGGGCTATCTTGAGCGGGGTCAGAATGTGCCTTGGCTGGCTCGGCCTTGGCGGAATGGGCCTTGGCAGGCTCGGCCTTGGCAGGCTCTCCCACCGCTCGCTCGGCGACGGCTCGCTCGGCCACGGCGACGAGCGGGTCCGCAGTTACAACGCCGATCCTGCGCTCCAGCCGTTCGACCCGAGCCAGTGCGCCGCGCTCGGAGTCATCGCTCGCGGGAACGAGGACTCGCGCGACCATGAGCTCGAGATGCAGGCGAGGCGATGTTGCTCCAGTGAGCTCGCTCAAAGCGGAGTTGACGACATCCGCCGATCGGGAGAGCTCGGCAGGCCCGAACAGGGCACTCTGCCCGGCCATGCGCGTGAGCTGGTCCTCCGGCACTCCGCGCAGCACCGAAGCGGCATTGCCAGAAGTCGCGGCGATGATGATAAGGTCCCGCAGCCGCTCCAGCAGGTCTTCGACGAACCGTCGTGGGTCCTGGCCGGTCTGAATGACGCGATCAACTGCGGCGAAGACCGCGGCGGCATCCCGAATGCCGAGTGCATCGATGACCTCGTCGAGCAATGCGCCGTGCGTGTAGCCGAGCAGGGCAACAGCCCGCTCGTAATCCAGCGAGCCGCCCTCTGAGCCGGCAATCAGCTGGTCGAGGAGCGACAGGGTGTCGCGCACTGAACCGCCCCCGGCGCGTACTACGAGAGGCAGCACGCCAGGCTCGACCGACACCTTCTCGCTCGCGGACAGTTCTTGCACATAGTCGAGCATTTGCGACGGCGGCACGAGCCGGAATGGGTAGTGATGTGTGCGCGAACGGATTGTGCCGATGACCTTCTCGGGCTCAGTCGTCGCGAAGATGAACTTGACGTGCTCTGGTGGCTCTTCGACGATCTTCAGAAGCGCGTTGAAACCCTGCGGGGTGACCATGTGCGCCTCGTCGAGAATGAAGATTTTGTAACGGTCGCGAGCCGGCGCAAACACCGCGCGCTCACGCAAGTCGCGCGCATCGTCCACGCCGTTGTGACTCGCGGCGTCAATCTCGACCACATCGAGCGAGCCCCCGCCATTGCGGCTCAGTTCGACACAGCTCGGGCAAACACCGCACGGAGTGTCGGTCGGGCCCTCTGCGCAGTTGAGGCAGCGAGCAAGAATGCGCGCGCTCGTCGTCTTGCCGCAGCCGCGCGGTCCGCTGAACAAATAGGCGTGGTTGACCCGGTCGGTGCGAAGCGCCGTGCGCAGCGGATCTGTGACCTGCGACTGGCCGATGAGCTCAGCAAAGGTCTCTGGCCGGTACCGGCGATATAGGGCTGCAACCACGATTCAAGAGTAGCCGTCGCCGCCGACCCGCGACCGCGACATCCACACCCGCAATCGCACCGGCTCGCCCAACCCGTGAGGGGTCCAGTTGGCACAGTGGTCTGCACGCAAGACTGTGCCAGCTGGGCCCCTCACGAGTCCGCGGCGGGTTGCAGGCGGGCGGGTTGGGTGGCCGCGGGGAACGACAGTGGGCGAGCGCCCAGCGACGACAACTACAGGCGAGCGAACCGACGGATGCGATCGATGAGTTCCGCCTGGTCGAGCAGATCGTCTGCATTCACCTCCATCACGCGCCAGCCCTGCGCTTCGAGGCGAGATCGGCGGGTCATGTCGTCGCGCCACTGGCCCGGCGAGGTGCGATGGTAATCGCCCATGTACTCAATGACGAGCTTGTATTCTGCTATGGCCAGGTCGGTTCGTGCGACGAACTCGCCCCTGCGATCGACCACGTGAATGTTCACTCGGGGCTCCGGCAAACCGGCCAGCACGATAATGACCCGCAAAATTGACTCAGGTGCCGACTCCGCAAAAGCGCTGAGCATCCCCCATGCGGTGTGAAGTGTAACGAGACCTCGCCGATTGCTCCGCCGACTCAGAGCCGCTGCGAGTTGGCTGACCGACGCCAGTGGATGCCTGCGGTGAATGACGAAGTCCCCTGCTGCGACGAGGTCGGCCAGCGAAAGTTGGGATCCGAGATCGAGCCAAGTTCGGACGACGCTCGTGACTCGGAGTCCGTCTGGCATAACGACGACCTCGTGCGGCTCAACGTGGAGCTTGTGCCCGATGAGCCCTTCAGCGTGAGGTGCCCGATGCGGATTCGGCAGTGCGATGTGCACGGGGGGCACGTGCGATTGTCTGAGCGGCAACGGAATGCCGTGGAGCAGCGCCGCTGTAGCGTGGCTGAAGAATGCGGCAGGCGGCATCCGAAGCTGAAAGAGTGCGCAACGCTGGCGAAGAGTGAGGTTCTGGGCGGCGAGGCGCGTGCCTCTGACCTCGCGATTCAGGTCGCTTGCTCTGAGTCGGCTGCGCGGGATGATCGAGGGCGCGGCCTTCCTCGAACGGAACGGTTCGGTTGCGAGTTGCTCGGGCAGTGGGGTCCGGCGATTCATCGCGTAACTCTTGCGCCCTTGAGCGCCCGCTGCCCGTGTCATCCACAGCCGCTGTCGTGAGGTGCCCGTTTCGCACAGTGATGCGGGAGCGCAACTGTGCCAAACGGGCACCTCACGGGCAGCGATGGCGGGTGTAGGTGGGGCCGGACGGTCAGGGTTCGAGAAGGGCGACGGTTTGGCGGGCGATCTCGAGTTCCTCGTTGGTCGGGATAACGAGCACGGCGACAGTGGCACCGGTAGGGGAAATCCGGCGCTCGGCGCGCGAGTCGAGTTCGTTGAGGTCAGCGTCGATCGTGATACCCAGAAACTCGAGGCCAGCCAGTGATCGGCGCCGCAGCAGCGCGTTGTTCTCGCCGACACCGGCCGTGAAAACCAGGGCGTCCACCCCACCGAGCTGCGCGATATACGCACCAATGTAGTGCCGGATGCGATGACGCCAGACCGCGAGCGCCT
>CAZCOC010000149.1:0-3949 GCA_964500075.1 uncultured Salinibacterium sp. | reverse complement strand
ACCGGGATGCCGGTCACCGCACGATTCTGGTGACGGGAACAATCGACCTCATGGTGCAACCGTTCGTTCCGTTCTTCGACGAGGTGATTGCTGGCAAAATGCACGAGCGCGACGGCGTTCTGACGGGCTTCCTCGCTGACCCGCCGCTCGTGGACGAGGCGAGAGCTGCGTGGTTGCGCCACTACGCGACCAAGAACAACTTTGATCTCGCCAACTCGTACGGCTACGGTGACTCGCATGCTGACCTCGTCTGGCTGCAGCTGCTCGGACATCCGCACGCTGTGAATCCGGATCTCAACCTGTATCGACATGCCCGTGAAAAGCACTGGAACGTGCTTGACTGGAAGCGCAGAGCCGTCGTCGTGTCCACAGAACGCAGTCGAGAGGATGAACTGTCCTCTCCGCCATCAAGAACCAGTACGGAAGGAGTCGGGCAAGCGTCATAAGGCTGGCCCGCAGAATCCCATGGCATTTGATATTGATCGCTATACCAACACCTCGGTACAGGTGAACTGGTCAGATCTCGACTTCGACGACTTCCGCACCAATCCGCTGCCGGAAGCCACCCTGCGAAGCCTCCGGTACATGTGCGACATCGAGTACCACACGGTCTGCTACTTGCGGGATCTGCTCGTGACGCCCTCCCACAAAGAAGCTGACGTCAGCGCATTCATGACGATGTGGAACCGCGAAGAGTTTTGGCACGGTGAGGCGCTCGCAGCCGTGCTTGGCGCCCACGGCATCACCGTCGACTTTGACCAGCTCAAGGCGACGCGCCTCAAGCTCGGCTGGAAAGACCGCCTCGACCCGATCAAGCAGTCCGTCTTGGGCAATATCGTCGGCAAGGACTTCATTGCCGTGCACATGATCTGGGGTGCAGCGAACGAGTGGTCAGCTGTGGCCGCATACAACCGCCTCGCCGAGCTCGAGAAGCACCCGGTGCTCGCTGTGCTTCTTCAGAGAATTGCAAAGCAGGAAGCACGTCACGTGGCGTTCTACGCAACTCAAGCGCGAGAGCGCTTGGCCAAGAGTAAAAAGGCGCAGGTGCTTGCTCGCTTCGCACTCAAAAACGCGTGGGGGCCCGTCGGGTCGAGTGTCATGGAACCCGCCGAGGTGACCCACGTGATGAAGCACATCTTCTCGGGCGAAGAGGGTCTTCGTGAGATCCGCAAACTCGACGAGCACATCTCGCGGATGCCCGGCCTCGAGCGACTCACAATCGTCGAGACCGCGATGAAGAAGTATGGCGTGACGGCTCCGGTTGCTGCCTAGAGCGAACACCCAGCCCTACGTTCGCCTGACTGGTACCGTGGTGACGTGGGCTTAAGAATCGAACGGGTTGACCTGCCTGGCCTCGGGGTTCGCACCGATGTTGTCACTGCGGCAGGGCGTCGTTTGAGCGTCGTCTCGCACCGTTCAGGAGAACGCGATCTCGCACTCTTCGATGTCGACGATCCAGACTCGTGCTCAGCGTCTATTCCGCTGACTGACGACGAAGCCGCTGCACTCGCCGATCTGCTCGGCGCATCCGTCACGCGCAGTCGGCTCAGCGGGCTCGGATCCAGCACCAACGGATTGTTCACCGAGGAAATCTCCGTTCCGTTTGAGTCGCCGTTCGTCGACCATCCCATGGGTGACACGAAGGCGCGAACGCTGACCGGTTCGTCGATCGTCGCAATCGCGCGCGGCCCCGCGATCATCCCCTCCCCCGGACCAGAGACGGTCCTCCAACATGGCGACGTGCTCGTTGCCGTTGGCACGCGCAAAGGTCTCGACTCGCTCGCAAAACTCATCGACCGCGGACCAAGCTAGGCGCCGCCTGTGCACGACACCACGGTGCTGCTCATAGAGGTCGGAGCCCTCCTCCTCGTACTCAGCATTGTGGGGCGTGTCGCAAGTCGATTCGGCTTTTCACCAATCCCGTTCTACTTGATAGCTGGACTGTTGCTCGGTGAGGGTGGCTTGGTGCCGCTGGATGCGAGTTACGAATTTCTCGAGGTCGGTTCCGAGATCGGCGTGGTGCTGTTGCTGGCAATGTTGGGGCTTGAGTACTCGGCAGAGGAACTCGTCACAAGCCTGAAAACCTCACGGGTGGCAGGGATTCTCGACGCAGCCCTCAACGCGCTTCCCGGTGCCGCTGTTGCGCTCTTGCTTGGCTGGGGCCCGATCGCGGCCGTCGCCCTGGCTGGCATCACTTGGATTTCCTCCTCGGGGGTTGTCGCAAAGCTGCTGCGCGATCTCGGTCGCCTGAGCAACCGCGAGACTCCGGTCGTGCTTTCCATACTGGTCATCGAAGATCTTGCCATGGCGTTCTATTTGCCGGTGCTCTCGGCGCTCGTTATCGGAGCCGGGTTGCTGCAAGGAGCGACAACCGTCGTGATCGCTGTCGCGGTTGTCACGCTTATCCTTTTTCTCGCGCTGCGCTACGGCAAGTTTGTCTCCAGGGTGTTCTCGACGCAGCAGGCCGAGGCGTTCTTGCTCGGGGTGCTCGGACTCACGATGCTCGTCGCCGGCCTCGCTGAAGCCGTAAACGTATCGGCAGCGGTCGGAGCGTTCCTCGTGGGTATCGCACTCGCTGGCCAGGTCGCCCATCAAGCCGAGCGCGTGCTCACGCCCCTGCGCGATTTCTTTGCCGCGATCTTCTTCGTCTTTTTCGGCATCTCGACCAATCCAGCCGACATCGTACCGGTGCTCATCCCGGCGGCGCTCCTTGCCATTGTGACCATCGCCACCAAGACGCTCTCGGGCTATCTGGCAGCCAAGCGCGCAGGTGTTGGAGTGCCTGGCCGATGGCGTGCCGGACTCACTCTCACGCCACGCGGAGAGTTCTCGATCGTGATCGCCGGTCTTGCGGTCGGCGCTGGAATCGAACCAACGCTGGCCCCACTGGCCGCTGCTTACGTGCTGATCACGATCATCCTCGGTCCACTGCTCGCGCGCGTTCCCGACAGTGAATGGTTCAAGACCGCGGTTCGCACTCGCGCCGCCCGCGCCTCAACCCTCAAGAAATAGCAGCACAATCGACGCGATGGATGCGATCAAGCCGATCCCCAAGAACACCACCGTCAGGATGCCAAGTGCACGCCCTGCGCGACTCTCGGCCTTGAGACGGCTCTTCCACGGTGAGAATCGGGAATACCGAATCTCGCAATGATCCTTGTCGCCAATGATTGCTCGCTCGTCAGGCTCGACCAGGCGCTCGAACAGCTCGCGATCGTTGCTGAGCCATCGCATTCGCAGTTCTGAGCCCTCCGAGACGACAACGGCATCAGTCTCGACCCACGCGGCTCGGGCGGCCCGGGCGATGAGATACCCGATGAGGAGGAGTGCGCCAATGCCGAACCCCACCCAGCTAAAGAGTTCGACGATCGTGCCGAGAGTCGCATACATCGATGGCATCCCCGTCAAACCCGGGAAGTCGACGACGATACCATTCGCTCAGTCTACGGCGCGGCGTCGGAGCGCATCGATGTGCTCGACGCGCCGATCGAAGGAGTTCGCGGGCTCTCCTGACAGGTGCGCTCGGGCCAGTTCGTGTTTCGGTGTCGGGAACGTATGGACCGAGTAGAGGTCTAGAGTCGGCCCATGGCCGCCACCGCTGGCAACTCGTATGCCGTGACGATCGAAAGGTTTTGAGAATGATCGCCGTCATCACAGGAGGCGCACGCGGCATCGGCCGCGCACTCGCCAAGGACCTCATTGCTCGTGGCTACGACGTCGTGATCGGTGACCTCGACCTTGCCGTGACGGATGCTACAGCTCGCGAACTCGGCGACCACGCCACAGCCATCCGACTCGACGTCACCGACCGCACGCTGATCGCAGAAACCATCGCCCACGTAGAGTCGACGCTCGGCCCGATCGAGCTGTGGATCAACAACGCCGGCATCATGCCGACCGGGCGATTCTCGGATCAGTCGATCGAGCTGTCTCGCGCCATCATCGAGAT
>CAZCOC010000148.1:0-3965 GCA_964500075.1 uncultured Salinibacterium sp. | reverse complement strand
GGCTCTCGTTGCCGGCCAGGCGACACGCGGCGGCAAAGCCGGGAGCCTCGTCGAGCATCCCCAGTGTCGGTGCGATCGAGGCGCCGTGGGTGTCGACGTCGGCGAGCGCGACCGAGTGGCCGCGCGCGGCGAGCTCGGCCGCGATCCCGATCGCTGTGGTCGTTCTGCCCGGAGCACCGGACGGGCCCCAGACTCCGATGACGACTGCACGACTTCGCTTCGTCGATCCGGTTGCGTGATCGGCGCCGACACCGAGCTCGCCGCGCTGGCTCAACCGCAGATCCAGCCGCTGCTCGAGCTGGAACTCGAGTTCCGCCCAGCTCGAGTCGGCCGGGAGCGTCTCGAAGAGTCCGAGCGTTGCGGCATAGCGTCGGTCGACGTCACCAGCCACGAGCGCGAGTGCCCGCACGCCGATCGCGTCGCACACACTCATGACTCGGGGCGTGAGGTAGCGCGGTTCGGCTGCGACGATGGCACAGTCCGGGCGGGTCTCCTCGATGACCGCCGCAAGCTCGTGAGCGCCGGCGGCTCGACTCACAATGGTGTGACCGTGATCGATGGATTCAGCCTCGATTCGCGCCTCGAGTTGGGCAGGCAGCGCCAAAGCGATTCGAGTCATCGCTAGCCGCCCGCGAGGTAGGTCGGCACGATGGACAGCTGATCGTCATTTGCGATCGCCTGGAGTACGCGAGCGACGCGCGACTTTGGTACCAGAACCTCGACTGCGGTGGTCTCGGATCCAGCGACGAATGACCCCGAATCCACCAGCCGCGCAACGGTGGCGGTAGTGACGACCGCTGGCGGCCCGAACTTCGTGGCGTTTGCCTGGGATGATCCCGCCGACGAGGCATCCGTTTCTCGCGCAGCCCAGATGTCCACGGCTGCGCCGGGGGCGACGGATGCCGCAAGCTGCCCGTTCACAGAGATGACGAGTGCCGTCACGCGCAAGCCGTCGAGGCTGCCGGTCGCCGAGCTTGGGATCAACTCGCCCGCCCCCACCGGTTTCGTGACGACCAATCCGCCATCCGGGATGCTGTCACTCGCCAAATAGAACTGGTGCGCGTCATCAAATTGCACACTGAGTTCCTGCAGATCAGTTGCACGGACTCTGTCTCCCGGCGCCAGGGGCTCGCGAGCCGCGTAGACAAGAACGGATTCGTCTGAAGCGCTCACGATCGCGACCACTCCGGCGACCGAAGCGGCCACGAGACCGAGCCCGATCAGCAGCCGGGGATCGAGGCTGAACCGCCGGCGCCGACGCGCCCCTTGCGGTGTAGTCGTGCTGCCTGACATCGTGTCTCCGCTTCTGAGGCTCCTGGCACCGGGTCTGGATGCGCGAGGGTGTTCCCCTGACGGCTCTATGTTCACGACGTATGAGGCAGAGTCGCAAAAGTTATCCACATGCCGACCGCGGCAGTGCCGATTCGCGCATAATCGAGGCATGAACGATGCGCATACCGCTGACGGTCTTGGCCGATTCCTTACGCTTGCGGACACCGCCGAGTTGCTGAGCATCTCGACGAGACAAGCATCCGCCCTCGTTCGCTCGGGCGAGCTTCCGGCGATCAAGGTCGGAGCCAGCGGCCAGTGGCGGATCGAACGGTCGGTTCTCGAGGACTACATCGAAGCGAAGTACGAAGAAACTCGACGCATGAACCTCTGGCAGCAAGCCGATTTGGCTGGCCTCGCCGAGCTCTCGTTTGGCGGACCAACGCAGCGCTAGCTGCACAGCTAGCGCCGCGCACAATCCAGGCTCAGATCTGTACCAAGCTCAGATCTGTACCAAGCTCAGATCCTTACCAAGCTCAGACGTTCGAGCGGCACGACCATGATGTCCGTCACGGCGCTTGAGCGGCGCGGCTCACTTGGGTCGTGCCTCGCCAGATCGAAGTGATCGCGTCCGACACGATCTATTGTTCCGTGGTGCCGCGCCTCCCCTACCGTGATCTCGACAGCAATGCGTCGTCGACACAAGTCACGGAGTACGAACGAGATACCCAGTCGTGCAGAGAGACTCTCGCGCCCGTTCACCTCGCTCGCAACCGGGAGACTGCTGGCGACGTTCTTGTCGAGCACAGTGAATCCGGCCAGACTTGCGATCGGCACGATGTAGTGAGGAGCAACTCGCGCATCGCTGAGAAGTTGTGCCAGAAACCAATCGCGCCCGACCGTGAGCGGGATCACAGACATCCACTGACCCGAACCAACGATGATGCGAAAACTATCGCCGCTTGAGCGAATTGCGAGGATGCGCTCGCGCAGCGCGAGTCGACCGAGGCGAAGCCGCTCCTCCTCAGCTTGAAGATCGAGCTCCTCTGCCGACAGTTCGTGTTCGATCTGGCTCTCCAGATCGTCGAAAAGTTTGTCCCAGCGCATGCACAGACGCTAGTTGCTCGTTCGTGAGCACATGCAGGTTATCCACATCCCAAAGAAACTGATTGACAGAATCTCGTAAGCACAGTTAAGTGTGATGACCCCCATAGTGGGGTCTACAGATCGGTTCGGCTTTTTCAAGTTGGGGGAACGATGAGCGAAGCACTCTCGGCGGTCGACGCGGAACCCGGCGCCCTCAGTCGAGCGCAACCCGAGGCGCCGCGTCTGGCCGCCTT
Organism: uncultured Salinibacterium sp.; assembly: GCA_964500075.1. GTDB lineage: Bacteria > Actinomycetota > Actinomycetes > Actinomycetales > Microbacteriaceae > Rhodoglobus. Next base: position 1,356 of record CAZCOC010000148.1, on the reverse strand, counting down.
GCGAAATGCTCGCAACCGTTTTTCCCCCGACGAGTTCTTCGGCCACCAACCAACATCGACTGCCTCGCTTCCGGTGCCAGATCCCCTTGTCGAGAATCTCACCCGGTGCGTGATCGAGATTCTTGCGGGAGCGCGGGAGCTCGAGCAAATCTCTCGCTGGGTAACTGACGACGTGTACCGACACCTGTTGAAGCGCGTTGTGCTGTCCACCCGTGCGCGGCAAGCAAAGGGGCTCGCGGCCGTGCGCCCAGTCTTCGCACTTGGCTCAACGACGATCTGCGAGCCGCGCGACGGCGTTGTCGAGGCGGTTGTCATTGTTCGAGGTCGAGCACGCACGCGCGCGGTCGCCCTCCGCCTCGAGGGCATGGACAACCGCTGGCGGGCGACCGCGATCAACGTGTTGTGACGCTCAGGATGCTCCTCGACTGCCGTCGACTCGGAGCACGAATGAGGCGGCCTAGCGGCCTTTGTTCTTTTCCTGCGCGCGACGCTGTGCGCGATTGATGGGCGGCGGCTCGGGTGCGGCTTCCCGTTGGCCGAATGCACCACGCTGCGCTGGCTGACCCGGCTGCCCTTGCTGCTGGGCGGCGGCCGGCTGCTGGGCCCCCGGTTGTCCACCAAAGGCTGGGTTGACCGCCGCCGCCTGGCGAGCGCGTTCGGTCTCGACCTGCTGTACTTGGCCGCGCTGGTTGCGCACTTCGACCGCACCCGCGGCATCCGCGTTCGGTGCCGAATAGCTCAACCGGTCTGCGGACGCTGCGTTGTTCGTCAGGCCCTTTGCGGCAACGGCTGTTGCGCTACCTCCGCCGCCGGTCACCTCGACTTCGAGGTTGAACAGGAAGCCGACCGCCTCTTCGCGGATTGAGCCCATCATGGACTGGTAGAGGGAAAAGCCCTCGCGCTGGTACTCGACGAGTGGGTCACGCTGTGCCATGGCGCGCAATCCAATGCCGTCCTTGAGGTAGTCCATCTCATAGAGGTGGTCGCGCCAGCGTCGATCAATGACCGAGAGCACAACGCGGCGTTCGAGCTCGCGCATCGCTGGGGCGCCAAGGCTGTCCTCGCGGCGGCCATAGGCGAGCTTCGCGTCTGAGAGGACCTCGCTTGTGACGAACGCACTCGACGTCTTGCCGCGCACGCCGGCCTCGCTCAGCACCTCATCAACCGTGATTGAGACCGGGTAGAGGGTCTTGAGTTCGGCCCACATTGCGTCGAAGTCCCAGTCCTCCGAGTGCCCCTCCGCGGTGTGCACGTCGACGACCTCGGTGACAACATCCTGAAGGAACCGCTGCACGCGATCGTGCAGATCGTCACCCTCGAGAATGTGCCTGCGGTCGCTGTAGATCGCTTCGCGCT
>CAZCOC010000147.1:0-3976 GCA_964500075.1 uncultured Salinibacterium sp. | reverse complement strand
ACACCAGTCACGGCACCGGCGGCCGGACCAGCAACGACGGCGACCAAGATGGTGCCGATCGAGTCGAAGTAGAACGGAAGGCCCAGCGCGGCCGTCAGCTGACCCACCACGATGTTTATCGCGATCGCCACGGGGATGAGGACGAGCGTATTCGTCGGCAGGCGATGGATGGCGCCGACACCGATAAGGATTGCGCCGATCAGGTAGCCTGCGAGCGCAATAAGCGCGCTCGGTCCGAGACCCGCCGCGATATCGGTCGGTTGGCCGATGATCAGATACAAATAGGTCGCAATAACGACGAGCGCCCCAAGAATGATGAAGATCAGGTTTCTCGTCTTGTTTGGTTCTGCGGTTGTGCTACTCACGGTTCCTCCTCGATGGGTTTGGATGAGCGCCGCGTTCGGATGATCCTGCGCCGCGGCTGGCGCATCTTTCGTCATGTGGAGAATTGGGCAGCGAGCCTGCCTACGCGATCAATGAAGTGGTCGAAGAAAGCGGATGGATCGGTGTCGGTTGCGATAGCGGCATTGAACGGGCGCCCCCACATTCCCCGATAGTCCGCAATCGTCGTCCCACGAGAGAGCGTACCGCCGAGCTCAACGTCGACGGTCGCCGCGGTGTACTCGGCGAGTTCGGGGTGAATGGCGAGGGCGGCGGCAAAAGGATCGTGAATATGAGCGAGAAAGCCCTGATCGTGGTCGCGGTGGAACTCCATGTAAAACCGAATGGCATCAGCAACAGCTCGAATTACAGGATTGGACGCCATCGACCGAGTTCCGTCTGGTTGCTCGCTCGAGATGACTTCGGCGGGCGTCGAGCCGGCGACCTCGGCGAGACGCGCGACGTGGTGCGGATGCATCTCGATGCGCTCGGTGAGGTTGAGGCCTGCAATGATCGGTAGCCGGTCGGTCGGCAGGCCAGAGAACGCGTCGAAGACGAGCTTCGCGGCATCCGGGTCGACTGCAACGTTCCATTCGCTTGTTGGAGTCGTGTTACCGGGGTAATTGAACGTGCCCCCCATCACGACGAGTCGCTGAAGCAGGAACGGGAGCTCAGGGTCTAGACGCACGGCGAGCGCAAGGTTCGTGAGTGGGCCCGTGACGAGGCCGATCACCTCACCCGGGTGACGCCGCACAGTGTCGATCCAGACCTCGGTGGCATGACGCGGCGAGATCACTCGACCGGCATCCGGCAATTCTGCATACCCGATCCCCTGCGGGCCGTGCGTTTCTTCGGTGGTCACGAGCGGCGCGAGAAGGAGAACCTCTGAGCCAAGCGCGACTTCGATCTGCGGGGCACCGACAAGACCGAGCCAGTTGAGGTTGTTGAGAGCAACGGCGCGGGCGGGCACGTTCCCTGCCGTGCATGTGATCCCGAGGATGACTGCCTCGTCGGGGCTCGCGAGAAGGTACAGGAGCGCGAGGGAGTCGTCGATTCCGGTATCGACATCAAGAATGAGCTTTTGGGACACGCCTATCGCTTTCGGGAAAGAAGAGGGGGTACGAGTCCGCCCTCTGCGTCCATGTTGGAAGCAGGGCAAGCGTCTCCGTTATCGTACTGACTTCTGCGCACTCGCACACAGAACCGCGCCAACTATTCTGAGAGCGTGACCGTGAACCCTACGCACTGGATCCTTACACTGGTGTGCCCCGACAAGCCCGGCATCGTGCACGCCATCAGCGGTGCGGTCGTTGAGGCTGCGGGCAACATCACCGAATCGCAGCAGTTCTCAAGTGACGACACCGGCACCTTCTTCATGCGCCTTCAAGTCGAATCGGATGTCTCGCGCGAGCGGTTCGAAGCTGCGCTCGCCCCCGTCACCGCTCGGTACGAAATGACGTGGCAGCTCGACGTCGTGGGCAGGCCGTTGCGCACGCTCGTGCTGGTTTCGACGGCTGGCCACTGTCTGAACGATCTGCTGTACCGCCAGCGGGCCGGGCAACTCACCGTCGACATCCCGCTCGTGTTGAGCAACCACCGGGACCTCTCAGGCCTGGCCGAGTTCTACGGGGTCGCCTTCGAACACCACCCCGTCACGACCCCCGGCCAAAAGCTTGCCTTCGAGGATCGGGTGCTCGAAGTGGTCGAGCAGCACAACATCGAACTTGTGGTGCTGGCGCGGTGGATGCAGATTCTCTCGCCGGAACTGTGCGCCGCCTTGGCCGGGCGAGTCATCAACATCCACCACTCGTTTCTGCCGGGCTTCAAGGGCGCGAATCCCTATGGGCAGGCCCACGCTCGCGGGGTGAAGCTCATCGGCGCGACCGCGCACTTCGTCACGAGCGACCTCGACGAGGGGCCGATCGTGGAGCAGAACGTCGTGCGGGTTGACCACTCGCGCTCGGCGACCGAGCTCGTCGCGATCGGTCAGGACGAGGAAAGCCGCACCCTCACGCAGGCCGTGAAGTGGTTCAGCGAGCACCGCGTGCTGCTCGACAGCGCGAGGACGATCATCTTCAAGTGATCCATCGCGTCGACGCGGAGCGCGCGCCGTGACCGCCCGGAATCCTTTGCGAAACTTCGGGCGATTCGCAGGTTCGAGGCGCTCGCATCGGTCATGCTTATGCTGTACGCCGTAGCCACCCCTTCAAGAGCGGATGACATGACGACCACCAAGAGCAAACTGCCCATCACCCTTCTCGCCGGACTCGGCCTCGTTGGCGGCCTTGCCGGTTGCAGCGCACCCGTCGCGGATCCGCCCGCCCCAGCCCCTGACACGAACAACACGGACGCTGGCTCAGGCGGGACCGGCTTATTCACCGACGGAACGTACACCGCGGCTGGTGACTACCAAGCACCGAGCGGCACCGAGACCGTCGACGTCACGGTGACCCTCGTGGCCGGCGTAGTCACTGCCGTTACTGCGGTCGGTGATTCAGAGGATGCCCAAGCGCGCGGCTACCAGGCTCAGTTCAGCTCCGGAATCGGAGCGATTGTCGTCAGCAAGAGTATCGACGAGGTCCGTGTTGACAAGGTTGGTGGGTCATCACTGACAAGCGCCGGCTTCAACACCGCAATCGACGCGATCAAGGCTGACGCTGCCAGCTGATGAACGCGGCCACCGGCTCAATTTCGGGGCCATCGGTACCCACTGGCAGATCGACACGCTCGACCCGGTAGATGCCGACCTCCGGGCCGCAATCGCGGATCGTGTGCAACGCTACGATCGCACCTGGTCACGGTTCCGGGCCGACTCGGTTGTGAGCCGGATCGGTGAAGGGGCGGGTCGGTGGGTCCTCCCCGAGGAGGCCGGCGAACTGTTCGAGCTGTACCGCAAGCTCTACCGGGCGACGGACGGCGCGATGAGCCCGTTGATCGGGCGATCGCTCGACGCTCTGGGTTACGACAGGGCGTACTCCCTGCGACCATCCGGGGATCCCGTTGCCGCCCCAGCGTGGGACGAGGCGGTCGCTTGGGATGGCGAGGCCCTTACGACCGTGCGACCCGTGAGTCTCGACATCGGCGCGGCTGGCAAAGGGCACCTCGTCGACCTCGTAGGCGGCGTGCTCCGAGATTCCGGGCACTCACAGTTCGTCATCGACGCAAGTGGAGACATCCGGCACTGGGGCACCGACGTGCTGCGGGTGGGACTGGAGGATCCGCGCGATGCCACGAGGGCGATCGGGATCGCTCGCATCAGTGACGCCGCCATCTGCTCCTCGGCAACGAACCGTCGACAATGGGGTGCCGGGTTGCACCACGTCGTCGACGCGATGACCGGCCTGCCGACCAGCACGATCGTGGCAACCTGGGCGATCGCATCGACCGCGCTCGCGGCCGATGGACTTGCGACCGCACTGTTCTTCGCCAACCCGGCACGGCTCTCCGAACTCTTCGACTTTAGGTGGGTGCGAATGGATGCGAACGGGCGAGTAGAGTTCTCGCCAGACCTCGACGGAGAGTTATTCACATGAAGCGCTGGCTTGACCGGGTCACGGGTGTCGTGACGATGTACATGCTCGCGATCCTGCTGCTG
>CAZCOC010000146.1:0-4030 GCA_964500075.1 uncultured Salinibacterium sp. | reverse complement strand
GCGCGGAAGGAGGAGAGCGGGATCGGCAGGAGCATCCCGGTCATGACCGTGCAGGTCATATTCGATGTTTATTCATATATCTCTCCCCGATCGCGTACGCTTTATCCATGACCGAAGCGATCGTTCTCGACGTTCTGCTGGTCGTCACGCTCATCGCCTACATCGGCTGGGGACTCGGTGCCGGCTTGTCCAGGACCGGGTTGGTCATTGCGGGAACGGCAGCCGGCATAGTCGCCGCATACTTTCTCGCACCCTTGGCATCCTCGTGGGTGCCGTTGCCTGGACTTCGGCCGATAACGACGATTCTTGTTGCTGTCGGCCTCATCGCGCTCGGTCAAGTCATCGGTATTGCGCTCGGCAGGCTCGCACGGCGCGGAGTCGCCAAAGGATCGCTCAGCGGCCTCGACCGACTGCTCGGCGCGATTGTCGCAGGCGTCGTTGCGGCACTCGTGGCGAGCGTTGTCGCGTCGAGCATCGCCCAACTCGGCTTTCCATCGTTGACCCGTGCGGTCGCAAACTCTGGCGTGCTACGAGCAATCTCGTTCCTCACCCCAGACCCTGTTGAGGCATGGGTCGCCCAATTGCGCGGCCTCATCCTAGAAGAAGGCCTGCCCATCATCGCCGGTGTCGTGCCCGGAGTTCGCGACCCACTGATTCCGAACATCGACACCGGGAGCGAGCAGCTCAATAACGCTGCACAATCCGTCGTTCGCATCACAGGCAACGCCTACGCTTGCGGGACCGCACAGTCTGGTACCGGGTTCGTCGTTTCCCCAAATCGAATAGTCACGAACGCGCACGTTGTGGCGGGGGTTGTTGAACCGGTCATCGAAGCACCCAACGGCCAGACCATCCCTGGCACAGTCGTCTACTTCGATTTCGTTGATGACCTCGCGGTCATCGCGGTCGAGCAACTGAACGTCGGAGCCCTTGCGCTGACCTTATCTCTGCCCGTCGATGCGGATGCCGCGGTGCAGGGCTATCCCTTCGGTGGACCATTCACATCCGGTGCCGCGTCAGTTATGTCAATCTCCACCGTCAACGTCGACGATATCTATGCAGACGGCAGCTCGCCGCGGGAGATATATACGCTCGCAGCGGAGGTTCGAGAAGGCAACTCTGGGGGGCCGTTGCTCACGCTCGATGGGGCGGTCGCTGGGGTGATCTTCGCGAGGGATGCCGAGAGCGCTACGATCGGCTACGCGATGACGATGGCTGAACTCGCGCCGGTGGCCGCACAGTCAGCGACGCTCGTGACGCAAGTAAGCACCGGCGAGTGCGTTCGATAACGTATCCCCGAACGGTCAGCCCCTCAATCAGCCGCTCGTGACCAGCCAGCTCAGTTGTGCAACGGCAACAATAACAACGACGTATGCCGCAGCAACAGAAACCGCGATCAAGCCAATGCGGCGACGGTATGCGGCCGAGACTTCGCCTCGGATCGCGGCGAAGGCTTGGAACAATTGCGGCAGATCTTGCCGCACCGGTGCCGCGACCGACCAGGTGCTCGCCAACTCGGCGACGTCAGAGAGCCCAGCCACCTCGGCACCAGACAGTGCTTTGGCTGCATTGACGATCGTTGAGCCGAGAATGGCAGACTTCACGACTGCTACCTCGTATGGCGGCGTCGCGATCGTGAGCCGACGAGGGCCGACAATGACAAGAACGGGTTTGACCGTGAGTTGCAATGCACTCGCGAGACCGAGAGCCTCCTCGACGTCGCGGGCATCATCGCGGACTACGCTCGCCAATTCGGAGGCTGCCCCGCCGACCGAGACCGAGTCAGCCGTCACAACAACGTCCAGCCCGCGCGCCATCACCGTCTGGACGACGTAGACGCCCGTCGGTCCGATGACGAGATGGTCGAGCCCATCCGGACCGACTGGAACATCATGCAAGACATCCCAGCGAGGCCCGAGCGTAGCGAGCGTGTCGCCGACTTCGAGTTCTGCAAGCGCGTCGCGATAGTGACGTCTGGCTGTCACGGTGAGTGGACTCACCCCGAGCAGCCGCGCCACCGGACTCCGTGGCGGCTTCGTGGCCTGGGCGTGAACCACATTGGACATGGCCGACTGACCTGGCACCCGCTGACGCAGCGCGCGATCATCGCTCATGGCACAACCCAAGCTTCAGCCCCCCACCAGTGTGCCGATCCTTGATCGGACCTGAAACCCCCAGTTCTGGGGAACTCAACGGACTCCTGAGCGCCGGGACCGCCCGGCACGCTACACGCCGATTGACTCGGCGATTCCCACCGGGAGGTCCCGCGCGGCGACGAGAGCGAGTCGGTGAGTCGATCTGGTCATCGCGACATAGAGGTTTGCGGCTCCTCTGGCGAGCTCGTCAACGATCTCCTGAGGCTCGACAACAACGACTGAATCAAACTCGAGGCCTTTCGACTCGAGCGGCGTGAGCACTGCGATCGTTCGATTGAGTCCAGTAGCACCGCGGCCAACCGCCGCACCAAACGCAGCGTCGAGGGATGCCGCGAGCTCGTCGATTCGCGCTGCTGCGGCAATCACGGCAATCGTGCCGCGCCCCGAGACCGCTGCATCGGCGGCGATGAGAGCCGTGGCATCCGCGGTTGGATCACCGCCAAGCACGAGCTGAACTGGCCGTTCCCCGGTGCGCACCGCGCGTGATCTGGTGATATGTACGCCGTGCGCGATTGCCATGCTTTCGGCCACCTTGGTGATCAGCGCAGGAGTTCGGTAGTTGACGGTAAGTTCTTCGAGCCGCCAGCGATCGCCAAGGTGTGGGTCGAGGGCCGTTGCCCAACTCGTAGCACCACCCGCAGCGGACGACTGAGCGACGTCCCCGACGATGGTGAAGGACTGCAGCGGGTTTCGCCGCACAAGTACTCGCCACTGCATCGCGGAAAGTTCTTGGGCTTCGTCGACCACGATGTGGCCGTACGTCCAGCTTCGATCTGCGGCTGCGAGCTCTGCCGTTGTGCCTCGGTATGCCGTCGCCTGGAACCCCTCGGCGAGTGTCCGAGCATCAACGAGGCCCTCGACATCCATGTTGCGAATGGCTTGCTCGGCGTTCTCCAGATCCCGCCGACGCTCCCGCTTGCGCTCCCCTTTCTCTGTCGCGCTCTCGGAATCGGGCTCGCCCACAAGTTCAGCCACTTCGTCGAGCAGTGCAACATCGCTCACGGTGAATGGAGCGAACCGATCGCGGTGCAGGAGCGTTCGGCGTTCATCCGACCAATCGGGCGTCAGGGACGCGCGCCACTGAGGTCGCGAATAGAGATCCCGCAGAAGCTTCTCGGGCGTGAGAGGCAACCACGCGGTGTTGAGCGCGACTTTGACATCATGCGAGGTGCGCAGGTCTTCTCGAAGCCACGCCCGATCGGACTCTTCTATCGTGTTGCCATGTGAGCGGAGTTGGTCAGCGAGTAGCCTGGCGAGCGCGGAGAGCGCGGCTTTGTTGAAGGTAACGCGAGCCAGATTGTGCGCCTTCTTGGTGTCCCACGCGCGCTGCATCGCGTCCCGAATCAGCTGCGGGGGCACCGAGAGCAACTCGCCGTTGACATCGAGCACTTGCGCATCGGTCGGCACAACTTGTCGGGATTGCACCGCTCGCGCAAGCAGCCCGACCATCTCAAGCGAACCCTTGAGCTGAGCAACTTCGGGCAAGTCTTCGAGCGCCGTGTCCAGGCCGGGGTACAGCTGTCCGACACTGGCGAGCACGACACCAGTTTCGCCGAGCGAAGGCAACACTGCCTCGATGTACTGCAAGAAGGAGGGTGATGGCCCGACAATGAGCACACCGGAAGCTGCGAGCCGCTCCCGGTGCGAATACAGCAGGTAGGCGGCGCGGTGCAGTGCGACGGCCGTCTTGCCGGTGCCCGGACCGCCCTGAACGACCAGCGCGCCAGCCAGATCGGCACGGATGATCGCGTCCTGCTCGGCCTGAATTGTCGCGACGATGTCACCCATTCGGCCGGTGCGCTCCGCGGCGAGCGTCGCAAGGAGGGCCGCCTCGCCCTGCAATTCAGACACATCACCCTGGAGCAGATCCTGAT
>CAZCOC010000145.1:0-4099 GCA_964500075.1 uncultured Salinibacterium sp. | reverse complement strand
TCACAGTCCAGACCATGGCACGCATTGTTGAATCGACAGAAGAACATGGCCTCGAACGCATCCCGCCGCTTGGCACGAAGCCAAGAACCCTCGGTGGGGCGATCACGCTCGCTGCAGCGGAGGTCGCCGACTTCGTCGATGCCAAGTACGTCTGTATCTTCAGCGAGTCTGGCGATTCGGCGCGCCGAATGTCCCGACTCCGGTTCCGAGTTCCCATGAAGGCGTTCACACCCTATGAGTCGATTCGCAGAAGGATGGCGCTGTTCTGGGGCATCGAATCCTTCGTCGTCGAACGCGTGACTCATACTGACTCGATGTACCGCCAAGTCGACGAGGTGCTGCTTCGCGAGAAGCTCGCCGAGGTCGGCGACATAGTCGTCGTCATCTCGGGGACACCCCCAGGAGTGCCAGGCGGCACCAACGACCTACGGGTGCACCGCATCGGTGACGCTGTCAACGCAAAGGCCCCCGCGTGGGAGGTTCCTCAAAACTGAGCTCTGGCCGAAGGATAGACATCGCCTAGCTCGCGTGCGCACGCGCCGAGCAGCACTGGCCAGTCAATCGCGCCCGTCGTGCGCCCCAGTCGCACGACCACAACGTCTTCGTCATGGAGAACGAGATGTGGATCGTGTCATGGCCGACCCCCTCGTCGTACCACGCGTGCACGAGCGCACCGTGCTGCAGCACAAGCAGGGCTGAGGAATCGGTGCGGGTCAGCATGGCTTCTAGACTGTCGTTGGCCGTCGCCAAGCTGTCTCGCCGCTGGAAAGCCTGAACCGCCGAATCGTCGATCGATGTTGGCAGTTCTGATGCGGTAGACGCCTCAATGGTCTGCGACTACGTAAGCGAGTGCTAGGACGAAACGCGGCAATCACATCCACGATGGTGGCCTTAGCTCACCTACCAAGGATGTCCCAAGTCACCTGTCAACGATGTCTCCACACATCGCATTGTGCCGGATGCGGGACTTGAACCCGCACGCCCTTTCGGACAAAGCATTTTGAGTGCTCCGCGTCTGCCATTCCGCCAATCCGGCGCACAACAACGCTGAAAAGAATACCGTAAGGTGGATCCGTGACCGACCACGACGCCGATTCCTCAGCCCCGCGAAGGGTTGTGGTGGCCGAGGATGAGTCGCTTATCCGCATGGATATCGTCGAAATCCTGCGCGACAATGGCTTCGAGGTCGTCGGTGAAGCCGCTGACGGTGAGACGGCAGTCGCCCTCGCGACCGAGCTGCGTCCCGATTTGGTGATCATGGATGTGAAGATGCCGCAACTCGACGGCATTTCGGCGGCCGAGCGACTCACGAAGAACCACATCGCCCCGGTCGTGCTTCTCACGGCGTTCAGCCAGAAGGAGCTCGTCGAACGGGCATCCGAGGCTGGCGCCTTGGCATACGTCGTCAAGCCATTCACTCCGAGTGATTTGCTTCCAGCGATCGAGATCGCGCTCAGCCGGTATTCCCAGATCATCACCCTCGAGGCCGAGGTCGCCGATCTGGTCGAACGGTTCGAGACCCGCAAGCTTGTTGACCGCGCCAAGGGGCTCCTCAACGAGAAGATGGGGCTCACAGAGCCAGAGGCGTTCCGTTGGATTCAGAAAGCCTCGATGGATCGGCGTTTGACCATGCACGACGTCGCCCAAGCCATCATCGAGCAGCTCAGCGCCAAAAAGTAGCGCGCGCCGGGTCAGTCTCGGTCGCGCAGGATGTTGGTCATCCGCACGGTTGACAGGCGTCGGCCCTCCTCGTCGCGAATCACAATTTCGTGCGTCGCAAGCGTTCGACCGAGCACGAGCGAGTCACATGTTGCGGTAACTGTTCCCTTCGTCACCGAACGCGAGTGCGATGCGTTGATCTCGATCCCCATCGCCACCCTGCCGGGCCCGGCGTGGATGGCTGATGCGATCGAACCAAGCGATTCTGCGAGCACGACGTGAGCGCCACCGTGCAGGAGCCCGACAACCTGGCGATTGCCTTCGACGGGCATTGTCGCCACCGAGTGTTCGGCCGACAGTTCGAGAAACTCGACGCCCATCTTTACGGTGAGTTCACCTCCGCCGGTGGCGATGATTCGGTCGTAGAGTTCCGGGTCAAGACCCTCTGGCAGAATCGTCATGCGTCGGTCACAATCGCGAGGCGGGGCGTCGGTAGCCGAGGCTAGGCTGACTACCGTGTCGGACATCCAGAAGCCTACTCTGCTGGTTATCGACGGGCACTCACTGGCGTTCCGCGCGTTCTACGCGCTGCCGGTCGACAGCTTCCAGAATCGCGAAGGTCAGCACACCAACGCCATCCATGGCTTCATCGCGATGCTTCTTACCCTGCTACAGAAAGAGAAACCCACCCATCTGGCGGTGGCGTTTGACATCTCACGATATTCCTTCAGAACTCGTGAATACCCGCAGTACAAGGGAACGCGAGACGAAACACCCGCAGAGTTCATTGGGCAGATTCCACTCCTTGAAGAAGCGCTTGCCGCGATGGGCATCCAGACGCTCTCGAAAGAGGACTTCGAAGCCGACGACATTCTGGCGACCCTCGCGGCTCGCGGCGCTGCCGACGGCTTCAGAGTGCTCGTCGTCTCTGGCGACCGCGATGCCATTCAGATGGTGAACGACGATGTCACGCTGTTATATCCGAACGCTAGAGGAGTCTCGGAGCTCAAGCGCTACGACCGCGATGCCGTGTTCGAGCGTTACGGAGTCGAGCCAGCCCAATATCCAGACGTCGCAGCGCTCGTCGGAGAAACCAGTGACAACCTCGTCGGCATCGACAAGGTCGGCGAGAAGACGGCCGTGAAATGGATTACGCAGTACGGCTCCCTCGACGCGGTGCTTGAACACGAGGATGAGATCGGTGGCGTCGTGGGGGAGAAGCTGCGCGAGCAGCGCGATCGCGCCATCCGAAACCGCAAACTGAACCGACTCGTGACCGACGTCGAGCTCCCTCTGGGCCCGAAAGACTTGGCACGCGCGCCGATAAACGAAGTCGCGGTGCGCGAAGTGTTCGACAGGCTGCAGTTCAGAACGCTGCTCGAGCGCGTACTCAAGCTCGCGGCGGCCGAGCACGGCGGTGACTCGGCAGGCGGCGATCCCACCGGCGTCGGCACTGCCAATGGTAAACCGGGCTCCGCGGCCGCGAGTGCTGCGCCAGTAGTGCGCACGATGATCGATGAAGAACTGGCGAAGTGGCTTGCGAATGCAAGTGCGCACGGTCAGGCTCCGCTCGGTTTGCGAGTTGCGAGTGTCGATGGCGTCGTGACTGGACTTGGTTTGTCGACTGCAGACGAATCAGCGTTCGTGCCATGGGCAGCCAATCGTCCTGACTACCGGGCGCTTGAAGAGTGGCTCGCGAGCGACTCGCCCAAGTACTTGCACGGAGCGAAGGCGCAGTTCAAGATTCTCGCTCTGTCAGGACTCAGCCTCAAAGGCATCGCCTTCGACACCGTGCTCAGTTCATGGCTGCTTAAGCCGGGCGCGAAGCCGGAATCCTTAGCAACACAGGTCTACGAGTATCTGGGCGAAACGCTGCCAGAGTCTGACCCAAACCAGCTGGTCCCAGAGTCAGAAGGCGCGAGTCCGGCGACCGAGGCGTGGTACATCGTCCGTCTGGCGAATTGGCTGGCCGAGCACCTCGACGTCGGGTCCAACTCGGTCCTGCGCGAGATCGAACTGCCGCTCGTGCCTGTGCTGGCAGAAATGGAATTGACCGGTATTACCGTGAGCCGAGACATTCTCGGGTCGATAGCAACTGAACTCGACGCACGTGCATCAGAGTTGGCCAACCGTGCGTACGCCGAGATCGGCCGAGAGGTCAATCTGGGCTCTCCGAAGCAGTTGCAGGAAGTGCTCTTCGATCAGCTCGGCATGCCGAAGACCCGCGCAAACAAAACGGGCTTTTCAACGGATGCCGCGAGCCTCGCCGATCTGCAGGAGCAAGCCCCGCACCCTTTCCTGGATCTCTTGCTCCAACACCGCGACGCAACGAAGCTTCGACAGATCATCGAAAGCATCGACAAGACTGTCGACTCCGGTGGGCGGGTGCACACCACGTATGAGCAGGCCGGATCAAGCACCGGTCGCATCGCTTCGAATG
>CAZCOC010000144.1:0-4101 GCA_964500075.1 uncultured Salinibacterium sp. | reverse complement strand
GAATCGTTCAAGGCGTTCGTGGTGCAGGCTGCCGGTGGCAGCTTCGTCGAAGAGAACTCGACGCCGACCCCGACGCCGACGCCGACTCCGACGCCGTAGTTGCGGCTCGTGTGTGGGGGCTCCCCTTTCTCCCGCTCCACGTCACTCTCGTGCACGTCCCCCCTTCTTCCCGCGAGTGGTCACTTTGTGTCGGTGCGCGCACCCGCATGCCGACACAACGTGACCACTCGGGCGAGTTGTTCGTGCCTTAGCTGACGTGGATTTTTGGGCGCCGCTTGGGGTCGCGCTCAGCCTCGCGAAGAATTTCTCGCACCACTGGCGCGGTATCTCCTCGCCCGAGCACGAGGTACTCGAGCAAGTGACGAATGGGATTGCCCTCCGACCACTGGAAGAACCCGGTCGGCACCACTCCGGACCCGTCACGCACCGCAAGAAGCACGGCCGCGATCGCGTTCGGCACTGCCGGGCTCTGGGTGCGCAGCACGCAGCGACCGTTGATCTCGACTCCGCGAACGCGCAACACCTCCTCGAACTCGGACGGATCGATGATCTCAACCTCGAGGAAGATCACGTCAGCACCGGCGGCGATGAACGCGCGCTGCTCGCGCTCCTTCGCGGCGAATTTCGATTGCAGACCAGGGCGCACCTTGTGCGCGACGATGTTGATGTCGCCGTCGAAGGCGACCGTGTGCTCGAGGAACTTCTGCGCCTTCTCGTCAAACTCGATGCGACTAGCGCGCAGTTCGGTCGTACGGGTAACGCGTGAGATCAACGAAATAACGATGATGCCAACGATGAACAGCATCGAGATCGCGATCCCGTCCGGTTTCTCGATGATGTTGTCCACGAGCGCGTAGCCCATCACAAGCGTGAGAATCGTGAATCCGACCCGCGCAACCTTCTGGTGCTTTCGGTAGGCCGAGATTGTGACCGCGAACGAGGCGGAGACCATCATCGCCAGGATGCCAGTTGCATACGCGCCGGCCTGAGCATCCACACTGGCCTGAAATCCGATGGTGAGAATGATGCTGATCGTCGTGAAGACAAGCACGACCGGGCGCACCGAGCGACTCCAGTCCGGGGCCATGCCGTATGCCGGCAGGTAGCGCGGCACGATGTTGATGAGGCCAGCCATTGCCGAGGCTCCGGCGAACCACAGGATGAGGATGCTCGAGATGTCGTAGGCCGTGCCGAACGCCTCGCCGAGCAGCCCATGAGCCAGGTAGGCGAGCGCACGCCCGTTCGCCTCACCGCCTGGCTGGAACGCCGCGTTTGGGATGAGGATCGTCGTCACGAGGCTCGAGGTGATCAGGAACGCGCTCATGATCACGGCCGCGGCGGTCAGCAGCCGCTTTGTGTTGCGGATGCGCGAGGCGAGCCGCTCCTCGGCCGTCGCGCCCGTCGCGGCGACAAGCGGCATCATGCTGACCCCGGTCTCGAAGCCGGAGAGGCCGAGCACGAGCAGCGGGAACGCGAGCAACGCCGGCACGAGGATGCCGCTCCACCCGCCGCCGCCCATCGTGATTGCGGCGATCCAGTCCCCGATCACAATCGGGTTCGCGAACATCTCGACCATCCCCGTGACGATCACAATACCGTTCAGCACGAGGAACACCGCCACGAGTGGGATGGCGATGTTCACCGCCTCGGTGAAGCCAAGGAGGAACACGCCGCAGAGGATCAGGAGCAAAACGATCGTGATGAGCACGGCTTGGCCACTGAGGGCCTGCGGAAAAAAGGGGTTCTCGATGAGGTGCACCGTGGCATCCGCCGACGACAAGGTGATCGTGATGATCCAAGATGTTGCGACGAAGCCGAGCAGGATGAGCACGAATAGCTTGCCCTGCCAGAACGGCAGGAGGCGCTCCAACATGGCGACGGAGCCCTGGCCGTGCGGGCTCTCTTTCGCGACGCGGCGGTACATCGGGAGCATGCCGAGCAGGGTGAGTGCGACGATAAGCAGCGTTGCGAGCGGAGAGAGCGCGCCCGCTGCGAGCACGGCGAGACCGGGGAGGTAGGACAGCGTCGAGAAGTAGTCGACGCCGGTGAGGCACATCACCTTCCACCACGAGTGCGTCTCGGCGGTTCCCTCTGGCACCTCGGCGCCGCTCGGTTGCACGCGATCACGCAAGAGCCAGCGCCCGAACTGCGTCGCTGGCTCTGGTCGACCGAAGCCGCCGGAAATAGTGGCGGGAAAATCTATGGTCCTCGATCGAGGCACGGTGTACTCCAGCGGTAATGCATGGCCCGTATGGGGCTGGACAATCATGCCACCAAAACGTGAGAGCGCGTGCTGCAATCCCGTGACTGTCGGCTAGTGCAACATGATTGGCTCGCGAGTGTGGGCTAGCGCGCCATGATAAGGCCGTGAGTGGTCACCGTGCGTCGTCTATGCCCACGAGCGGCCGACACAAAGTGATCACTCGGCAGGTTCGAGCACCTTGTGACACTTGGGCCCCCTGTCGGATTCGAACCGACGACCCCCGCTTTACAAGAGCGAACTAGACCCTTGACGTAGCATGTGAGGGCGCCCGACTTCCCCGGAATTCCGGAGTCTCTGGCACTGGTCGGCACTACTCGACACTGCTGAGTCCTCTTCGGTTGTGGGCACACGGTGGGCAAAACTGCTTCACCGCTGTCCTGATACGTAACAATGTCCTGAGACAAAACAGATGTGACTGTGAAGTCCCGCAAACTTCTCCGGGGTCTCGAGACATAGAGAACTCGCCGACTTCCAGGGCACGTGCTCCCGCACCGATGGTCGGCCCGTCGTCCTTCGAGCGGACGAGTTGCTGAGGAACTTGCTCTGCATCGCCGTGATCCTGATTGCCATCGTGCTGCATTCTGTGCAGGTCCAGGACAACCTTGCCGCGCGAAGTCTGATGGAAGGGGAGGCTCGAGTCGCCCGTCCGTGGATG
Source organism: uncultured Salinibacterium sp. (assembly GCA_964500075.1). Taxonomy (GTDB): domain Bacteria; phylum Actinomycetota; class Actinomycetes; order Actinomycetales; family Microbacteriaceae; genus Rhodoglobus. The sequence continues at coordinate 1,183 of CAZCOC010000144.1, read as the reverse complement.
ACGGTCACCCTTAGGCTGTGGGAGCAGCGATGAATCAAATTTGGAGTACTCGATGACCCACCACCCCTTCGCATTACTCGCAGCTTCTTGGGAGGCGGGGCTGGTTAGCGGCCTCGCCGCCGAATTCCGTATATTCGACCCTGCTCAATACGCGGCCGGCGATCTTTCCGTTTCACGTGATGCGGACGGCGACATCGTCGGGCCGGAGTTCGCTCTCCACCTCAACATGAGTCGGAAGCCCGTTGCCCTCGAGCTGGCCCTCGTTGACCTGGTTGACCAAGACTTCGACACCACATACTTCGGAAGTGTCTTCGTCGTGCCGAGTACGCAACGAGAGGTTATCGAACTTGCATCGCCTCTCCGCATCGTTCTCGCCGCCGACGCAGAGGCGTCTTTGCGAACTGACGACCCCTTGTCGGTATTCGTGCGCGCGCGAAGGGTGGCCGAAGAGCATGGGGCCGAACTTGTACTCGGCAAAAACCGAAGAGGCGAATCAACGGTCAGAATCGAGCGCAGCCTCACATCGTCCGACATTGCGTACACAGTTACGGGTAGTGACCCGGCCAGCTATCGCTACCCCAACAAGCAAGTCGACGACTTTGTCCGAACCATCCAGCAGGTAATTCTGGCGCTAAGGCCCATCGGCCCAGCGCCGAAGTCAGCTGGCGCGTGCTATTTAGCTACTGCTGTGTACGGTTCATACGACGCGCCACAGGTGGTGTCGCTGCGGCAATTCAGAGACGAGCGACTCTCTGCCTCAGCGCTCGGCCGGGCCTTCGTCCGTTGGTATTACGCAGTGAGCCCACGTCTTGCCAAACACCTTGCGGGTGCATCGGCGGTGAACCGTTCAGCAAAAGTCGTTCTCGACGCTCTCGTCCGTGTGGTCGAAAACCGCAACCAATCCAATCATCTGCCAAGGTAGCCAGCCCGGCCAGCCTCGGTCGCGAACGATCTTCTCGACGATCGACACCAGTTTTTCCATGGGCGCGATCTGAGCATCGATGTCTGCGTTGGTGTCGCGATCGAAGTACGCTAGCTCGATTACAGCACCGGCGACGATTCGTATTGAGACTTCTCTCACACCAGTGCCGTGAGCGGCGTGCACGACTTCGCGAGGCCGTCAATCAAGTATTGTCGATCGGGTCGCAGCCCTTACACGCTCTCAAGAGTCGAGTGTTTCACC